>JANPIT010000120.1:0-3100 GCA_031425115.1 Opitutaceae bacterium
TCGCGCGAGGATGCGCAGGATAGAGCGCTTCAACGTCGTGCCGCGCACAATCGAATCATCCACCACCACCAGATTGTCCGTGCCCGCCCGCACCGAGCCGTAAGTGATGTCGTAGACGTGGCTCGCCAGCTGATTGCGCAGGTTTTCCTGCCCAATGAACGTGCGGATCTTGATGTCCTTGCTCACCACTTTTTCGCCACGCGGCCAGTTGCGCAGGATGAGATCGTCGAGCAGGTCCTCCGTGAGCTTGCCTTCGTTGCACGCCTTGAGAATCGCCGCTTTCACTTCGTCCCGTCGCAGCGTGCGCAGCGCCGACATCAGGCCGTAGAACGCCGTTTCCGCCGTATTTGGGATGAAGCTGAAAACCGTGTTGCCCCACTCGTAGTTGATCGACTTCAGCACGGGCGCAGCGAGCTCGCCGCCGAGCGCCTGGCGTTCGCGGTAAATGTCGACGTCGTTGCCGCGTGAAAAATAAATCCGCTCGAATGAACACGACGCCCGCGGCAACGGCGCCGTAAACGGCGCGGACACCACCGTCCCACGTTTCTTGATCACCACGGCGTGACCGGGATCGACCTCCTTCACGTCCTCCACCGCGAGATCAAACACCGTCATCAGCGGCGCCCGTTCCGAGGCGAACGCGACCACCTCGTCATTCTGAAAATAGAAACAGGGCCGGATGCCCGACGGATCGCGCGCGACAAACGCGTCGCCGTTGCCGATCAACCCGGCAAGCACGTAGCCGCCGTCCCACTTCTGCGCGGCGCGCGTGATGACGCGCGTGACATCCAGATCTTCGCTGATGCGCGCCGACAGCTCGGCACCCCCGAGGTCGCGCTTGCGCAAGAAGCGATAGATATCCTCGTGCTCCTCATCTAGGAAGAACCCGATTTTCTCCAGGATCGCCTGCGTGTCCGTCGCGAAGATGGGGTGCTGCCCCATCGCGATCAGAGAGGTGTTGAGCTCCTCGGTGTTGGTGAGATTAAAATTTCCGCACAACGCCAGGTTGCGCGTCGGCCAGGGGCTGCGGCGGAAATACGGATGGCACGACGAGATGTTATAACCGCCACTCGTGCCGTAGCGCAGATGGCCCATCAGCAACTCGCCGCCGAAGTCGAAATTGGTCTTCACCGTATCGGTGAACTCCGGGTGAATCACGCCGGCATCGACCTTCTCGTTATACTGGCCGAGTAACTCACGGAAAATTCGGTCGAGCGGGTTCGACTTGATGTTGCGCTCGCGAAACATGAACGGCGCCCCCGCCGGCATCCCGAGCTTTACGCAGGCCACGCCCGCACCGTCCTGGCCGCGGTTGTGCTGCTTTTCCATCAGCAGGAAAAGCTTGGTGAAACCCCAGAGCGGCGTCCCGTATTTTTCCTGGTAGTAGGAGAGCGGCTTCAGCAGCCGCACCAAAGCGACGCCGCATTCGTGATTGATACGTTCGCTCATGAGGAGTGGACCGACGGCGAGGCAATCGCTGAACGCATCCTGGTCGCTAGGTTGTGGAGGATCCGCACGCGCGTTGAAAGGCGCTGATTCCGCGGACCCGTGTGCAATGGTCAACGGCTTTCTCGCCCCGCCGCGTCTTAACGAAAAAATGAATGACCGTCCGGCCCCTTGACCACGCTGGGGATGTTCGCGAGCGTTTTGGTTTCATCCGACTATGCTGATCCTCCGCGGCTCACCTGCCCTCTCTCCGTTCCGCCTGCAGAAGTTGCTCCAGGATCTCACCGCAGCCGGCCTGCCGGCTCGCGCCGTGTCGGCGGAATTCGTTCACGTGGCGGAGTTATCGGGTGCGCTGGATGCGGCCCAGCGCAGCGTTCTGGAAAAACTCCTCACCTACGGCCCCAGCCGCGCCGCCGCGCGCGTCAGCGGTCTCGTTCAGGTCGTCGCGCCGCGCCCCGGCACCATCTCCCCGTGGTCCTCCAAAGCCACCGACATCGCGCACATCTGCGGCCTTGCCAACGTGCAGCGCATCGAGCGCGCCATCGCCTACACCATCGACACCGGCGCTATCACGCCGACGAGCGCTCAGCTCTCAGCTCTTGGCGCTCAGCTCCACGACCGGATGACGCAGGCGGTCTTCCCTGACCTCGAAAGTCTCCACGTCCTCTTCCGTCACGACCCACCCCGGCCCCTCACCAGCGTGCCGGTCCTCGCCGGCGGCCGCACCGCGCTGGCCGACGCCAATCGCACTCTCGGCCTCGCGCTAGCCGAAGACGAAATCGACTACCTCGTGCAGGCATTCACCACGCTCGGGCGCGATCCCAACGACATCGAGTTGATGATGTTCGCGCAGGCCAACTCCGAGCACTGCCGCCACAAGATCTTCAACGCCACCTGGGAAATCGACGGCACCACGCAGGAACGGTCGCTGTTCCAGATGATCAAGAACACGTATCAGCTTCATAGCGACGGCGTGCTCTCCGCTTACAAGGACAACGCGGCCGTCCTCACCGGCACGCGCGGCGGCCGTTTTTATGTGAATCCGGCCAGCGGGGAATACGCGGCGCACGACGAGGAGATTCACATCTTGTGCAAGGTCGAGACGCACAACCATCCGACCGCGATCTCACCGTTTGCCGGTGCCGCCACCGGATCCGGCGGCGAGATACGGGACGAGGGCGCGACTGGCTGCGGCGCGAAGCCGAAAGCGGGCCTCGTCGGCTTCACCGTTTCCAATTTGAAGCTGCCCGGGGCCGTGCAGCCGTGGGAAAAAGATCACGGCAAACCCGGCCGCATCGTCTCCGCGCTTGATATCATGATCGAGGGCCCGCTGGGCGGCGCTGCGTTCAACAACGAGTTTGGCCGACCCGCCATCAACGGCTATTTCCGCACGTTCGAGTCCAAAGTCCCCGGTGCCAAGGGTCCTGAAATCCGCGGCTACCATAAACCGATCATGCTCGCCGGCGGCCTCGGCAACATCCGCGCCGATCACGTCAAGAAGGGCGCCATCAATCCCGGCGATCACCTCATCGTGCTCGGCGGGCCGGCGATGAACATCGGCCTCGGCGGCGGTGCGGCCAGTTCGATGGCCAGCGGCTCCGGTAACGAGGATCTCGATTTCGCCAGCGTGCAGCGCGACAACGCCGAGATGGAG
>JANPIT010000121.1:0-21684 GCA_031425115.1 Opitutaceae bacterium
GCGGCAGCAGGGGCAAGACCCCACGATCGCAGAGAGTTGCCCGCCGAACCCACCGCGGCGCTGCGTGTCCGTCCTTCTGCCCCATGAAAGATCCCATATCCGCCGTAGGCTCCGCGATTCCCACGGCCACGACCCAGCAGAAGCGCTCGGCG
Source organism: Opitutaceae bacterium (assembly GCA_031425115.1). Lineage (GTDB taxonomy): Bacteria > Verrucomicrobiota > Verrucomicrobiia > Opitutales > Opitutaceae > ER46. Next base: position 153 of record JANPIT010000121.1, read on the forward strand.
GCCGCCTGGGTGGCGCCGGTCGCCCGCATCGGCTTTGCCTCGATCGCCGTTGTATATATGACGATCGGTTTTCTCGCTCTCCTGCTCGCGGCGGGGAAGGGCGGTGAAGCAATCGATCAACGGGGCGCGATCGATGCGCTCGAGGGTCTTCCGGGCGGCAAGGTGCTGCTGGCGGTCATCGCGCTCGGCATGGGCGGCTATGCGCTCTGGCGACTCCTGCAGGCGACGATGGACCTGGAGGAAAAAGGAAATGAGGCCAAGGGCGTGGTGATTCGCATTGGCTATATGGCCAGCGGCGTCGCCTACGCTTCGCTCGCGCTTTACACGCTCAAGGAGGTGGTGGGAAGTGCCAGCAAGGAAGACACGGAAAAAGGTCTATCCGCGTGGCTCCTCTCGAACGACTCCGGTGCTCTCATTCTTGGCGCCATCGGTCTGGCGGTGATCGGCTGGGGAGTCTGGCACTTCGTCAAAGCGTATAAGGAGAAGTTCATGAAGCGGGTGGAGACCGGGCGGATGAGCGGCGACGAACAGATCTGGATGCGGCGCGTCGGAAAGCTCGGGCTGAGCGCACGCGGCGTCGTCCTGATCACACTCGGAATTTTGGTGATCAACGCGGCGCGACATCACGACCCGAACGAAGTTCAGGGAATCGATGGCGCGTTGCGCGAGCTGGCCTCGCAGCCCTACGGAGCTTATATTCTCGGAGTGGTCGCCCTTGGGCTGATCGCCTATGGACTCTACTGGGCGTTCAACGTGCGGTATCGGCGGATAACTGCGTCCTAGCTGCGCGCACGGTGTGGGCTCCAGGCTCCGAACTCTTGACTCTCAGCTCAAACCTCTGAGCCCCTCCCGCACTCGCCCGACGACCGGGACGCGCATCCCAATTGCCAATCACCGCGGTATCGTTTCACATCTGCCCGCCCCATGAAATACACCTGTGAGGTCCTAATCGCCCAACCCATTGCGCGCGTCATCGAGCTTTTCGGCAATCCGGCCAACATGAAGCTGTGGCAGCCTGGGCTGCAGAGCGCCGAGCCGATCAGCGGCACGCCCGGCCAGCCCGGCGCCCGCACGCGCCTGAAATACGACATGAACGGACGAAAGATCGAGATGATCGAAACCGTCACCCGGCGAAACCTCCCCGACGATTTTGTCGGCCAATACGAGGCCAAGGGCGTCTACAACGTCGTCCACAACCACTTCGCTCCCGTGGGCCCGAATCAGACCAAGTGGACGCTGGAAACCGAGTTCGATTTTAGCGGCTTCCTGAAAGTGATCGGTTGGATCATGCCCGGCGCATTCCGGAAGCAATCGCAGCAAATGATGAACGACTTCAAGCAGTTCGCCGAAACGGGAAAGCCCGTCACGCGAAGCTAGACGCAGACGCGGTCGGAGTAAGCGCGTGAAGTAAATGGCGCCGCGGCACCCTCGCCGCGGGGTTCCGATCGATTTTAACCACGGAATACAGGCTGGCACGGATACGGAAAAAGGAGGGGCCACAAAAAGGCGCATGGGGCGCAAGAAGCGGGATGGAGTAAGCGCCAAGACTCGAAGGAGCGAAGTAAGCGCAAGGCTGTCCGGTGGCGTCACGCAGCCAACGCTGCGCGCCGTGGTGTTCCCCGCGCCCGGCGCGGTTCATCGCGCGACGCACGATGCTGCTGCTGGCTGAAAGCTGATCGCTGAGAGCTGACCGCTGCGACGCAGAGTTCAACTCCGCGCCGCGCCGCGGCCGCGGGCGGCTCAGTCACCCTGAGAAAGAAGCGGGGCTGAATCCAGACTTACGATACCGGCGTCATTTTCAATGGCGGCGGTGAATCGGGAAGCACCCTGCGCGACGGTCGGACATGTGAAGCTCCAACTGCCGTTGGCCTGCGCGATTGTCGCGCCGACTACGCCGGCACCCGTGCGCGTGATCATGACCATGCTGCCAGCATCCGCGGTCCCCACCAGGACGAGACTGTTTCCATCGGCGCCCCCGCGCGTCGCAGCGAGGATGCGGGGCGTGGGCGGCAGCGCGACGGAGATCCGGATGGCCTGCGTGTCCGGAGCGGCGAGAGTCAGGCCGGCCGCGTTCAAATCTGGGGTCGTAATGGTGCCACCGTTCAGGTCGATCGAGCCCGCAACGACGATGCCGTCGTTATCAGCGTCGGAAGGCGCAGGGACATACTCGAATGTTACCGCTGTGCTTCCGGCAGGTGCCGTGAGCGGGATGACCGCTGTCGCGTAACGCGTGACCTGGCCCACCGCGATGGTAAGCCGGGGTGCACCCTGGACCGTGACCGGCGCTGAAAAATGAACGACGAAAGGCAACGCGAGCGAGCGGTCGTAAACGCCGGCAGGCGGCACAGAAACGTGAGTTACGACGGCAGTCTGAGCTAGGGCGAACACCGGCGACAGCAGCGTCAGCAGCGCGAGGACCGACCACCCCGCGCACATCTGGCGGGGAGAAACGAGGGAGGATTCAGGCGCCGGGGACGTGGTGAAACGAGACATATTAGGCCGCCAGCATAGGTCATGGGACCTTGCTTCGCTGTGGGGTCTGCCCCTCAGGACATTCCCCGATAAGAACCGGCCGGGGGATTATGCCGAACGCCGGGATATGCCGCATCGGCGGTCATCGTTCACCGCAGTATTCCCGGCGCTCGTGCCACAGCCCAAAGGCTTCCCGAGTAGGGATCCAACGAGGCGTGACCGCCGATGCCGCATAATCCGACGAGGTTTATCGGGGCGCCTTCTTACCCGAACAACGTGTCAACCGGGCTTCAGTCGCGCTCTGTCAGGATCCCGGATATCGCATTTATTTAGTCGCGGGCACACCGCTCTTGCGGCGCAGCCAGCCTTCCAAGCCGCGGGCCATGCCTTCTGGCATCGTGATCTGCCAGCCGGCGGGCCCGAGCTGCATCGGAATCTTCTGCTCGCGCGACGTCATGCCGCGCACGACAACGATCGCGCTTTGATCGTCCTTCATCGCCACGTCGACAATCTGAGCGGCCTCCATGGTGGTGAAGGCGTCGGCGAAGAACAACGCGGCGAGTTTTTCCGGTGTAGAAAACTTGGCGCGATCGCTCTCAGGTAGTGCCGTCACCACGGCTTCAGCGGCGGTCCGGCCTGAACCGCCAAACGCGATCATCGTGGCGAGCTTTTCATCACCGCCCTGCATCGCCGCCCATACAAAGGTTTGGAACGCCGCCGCCGGATTGGCCTGGCCAGTGTCACGGAAACGATCCAGCGGGGTGAGTTCGGTCTCCGGACTGATACCTTCCGCCTTCGCGCGGGCGTCGTTTTGCGCCTGGACCCGCGCGGCGCCGGCACGGGCAAGTGCCGCTTTCTCCAAGTCGGAGACCTCGCGGCGCAATCGCTCCGCATCGCGGGTCAGCCCTTGCGCGCGCTCGACCCCGGTGGCTCGCGCTTGCGCCAACTGCGCCCGCGCGCGTTCATTTTCGTCCTGCAGCCGCGCGGCCTCCCGTTTGGCTTGCTGGGTCGCGACGAGATTTTTTCGCAACCGGGCGTTGTCGAGATGCAGAACCGTCGCGACGGAGATTGCGGCACCGACCAGCAGCACGCCCAGCGTAATTTTTAGAGCTTTGGAAATCATGGCGACCGATTGGCCCGAGGGCGGAGGTTACCTGTCACGGGATCGATCATGGCCTGCACCAGCGCCGTCGCATCGTCGGAACCGCGTGGCGCATTTTTGAAATAAATCTGGCCCAGCGCATACCCCGCGGGTGTGGACTGCAGGCGAAGCGTCAGCTCACGTTCCTCGCCCTTGGCCGGGCGCGACCAAGCGCGCAGGCGCTCCTGCCCGTAACGCACGCCGTCTCCGCCCACGTGGTCGTCGACGCCCAGAAATTGAAACGCGTCGTCGGCGTGGACGCCGGTGGTCTGCCCGTCGGTCCCTAGTAGGGCCGCCGCGCACAAGCGTTCGGGAGTGCGGTAACGCGCACGGACCGCCTCGCTAAACTGCGCCATGAACGCCGTTCGCGCTGCGTCGGAGTCGTCGGCGAAGGTGACGAAGCTGCCCAGCGCGTCGAGATCGCGCGCGAGCAGAGCCCAGATAAGCGTCTCGTGCGCGGCCTGCGGCGTGGCGCGGCCAACATTTTGATGAGCGCTCGCGGGCTTAAGCGTGGAATCAAGGACGCCGTCAGGCCGAGCGCGGAGGCTCGCGGCCCTGGCTTGGAGACGGGCAATCTCGGCTACAGCAGGATCAGTCGCGGCACGCTGCGAGAGTTCGGTCGCGAGCGTTGCCCTTTCTTTTCGGAGCCCGACCGCATCGGTCGGGCCGATCGCCCGCAGCTCCGCTTTCAATGTGCGATTGGCACGTAATTCCACGCCGATTGATCCCGCGATCACCAATGCGGCCACAGCCGTCACACCAATTTTAATATTACTCATGGTTAAGAACGAAAGAACGCCCGCAACCCCGACGGTGGACGTGGCCGTCACCATGGCGTTGGCGACGATCTTCGCGCCGAGCCCGATCGGCGCTGCGACGATCGGTTGATGCATCAACGCCGCGGCGAGAGCCGCCGTTGTGGAGGTCACGCCACGGCTGGACAATGCGGCGTGCAGCAGATCGAGCGACCGATTCACCCGCATTCGGGCGGCGCTCTCGCCGATCCGCAGTTGTTCGCCGATTTCAGAGAAGGTCTGGCCTTCAAAGAAGCGCAACCAAACCGCATCGCGTTCCGAATCGCGTAGCTCGGTCATCGCGTCATCCAGGACGACGCGCAACGCCTCCCAATCGACTTCCGCGCTCTCGGTCGGCGCGCATTCTTCCATCCTGAGGGCCTCTTGCTCGCGTTTGCGGCGGCGCACCTCGACCCGAATGGCGTCTCGGGCGGCAAAGCGCGTCGTGCGGTAAAGCCAGCCGCCGAGCACTGCACGCTCCGTCAAGTCCGTCGCCTTTCGCGCGAGCGCGGTAAAGACAACTTGGGTGATGTCCTTGGCCAGATGAGCATCCCCGCGTGCCTGCCGCAACGCGACGCCATAAACCGCGTCGAGATGCCGCTCGACGATCGCCGCGAACGCTTCCTCGGAGCGCTCGCGCGCATAGCGACGGAGGAGTTCAGCATCATCGGGCGGGCACATTCTTCCTTATAGCTGCCACCGACCGGAGATCCGCACAAAATAGTAGCGAACGTGCGTCGCGGTCACCCCCGACCGAAGCGACGGACGGAGTTGAAACGGCAAGCCGGAACACTCATCGGATTATGCCGCATCGAATGGGGCGCGGTCACTCGACCGACAACCGCCGATGCGGCATGGCGTCGAGCCACGGACTGAATTGAGAAGCCAAGAAGCCACGAAGAAACACCTCCGTTTCCTGGATTCCTGGCTTCAGAATTCTCCCCGTAGTATCCGTTGTCCCATTACCTCCTGTTCAATTCAGAAAGGTGGACCGCGGATAACGCGGATGGCGCCGATACGATCAAACCTCACCGACCCCGCCCCTATCCGTGTAATCCGTGCCGTCCGTGGTTCAACCGATCCAAGGATTGAATTCAGAAGCCACGAAGCCACGAAGATCCCCTCGGCTTCCTGGATTCCTGGCTTCAGAATTCTTCCCGTATTCTCCGTTGCCTCCGTTACCTCCTGTTCCATTCAGAATCGACCCGTCGTGAAGCAGGAATCCAAGCGACCACGAACCGGTCCACTTAGATTTTCACTCAGAAGTCATGAAGCCACGAAAAATGCCTCCCATTGCTGGATTCTTGTTTTCTGAATTCTCCTCGGCCCGTTACCTCCTGTTCACTTCAGAAAACGTGGACCACGGGCAGAGTGGGCCCCGAGATTCTCATTAGAATTAAACGAAACCATGGACTCATTTTTATCGGACATGCGGTGGCGGCCGGGGATCGGCGATCCATCGTTGATGGGCTGGTTCACCGTCGTCGCATACGCGTGCGCGGCCGTATTGGCGCTGGTCGCCAACCAGAGCGACCCGAGCGGCGAGGACGCGCGGCAACGGCGCATCCGGAAACGGCTTTGGCTGGCGGTCGCATTCGTCATGGCGTGCCTGTGCGTCAACAAACAGCTCGATCTCCAAACCTTGTTCACCGACATTGGCCGGGTCTTCGCCAAGCATCAAGGCTGGTATGAGGGACGACGCAGCGTGCAAACCGCGTTCATCCTGCTCGTGCTCGCGGGCGCGGCGGCGTTTGGCGGTTGGTTCATGTGGCGGTTCCAGCAATTCTGGCGCCGCCACAAACTACTGTTGGCGGGCTTGCTGTTTCTGCTGACGTTCATCGTCGTGCGGGCGATATCGTTTCACCACGTCGACGTCCTCCTCGGGCGCCAGTTGATGGGCATCAAGATGAACTGGGCGTTCGAGTTGACCGGCATCGGGCTCGTCAGTCTCGCCGCGCTCCGGGAATGGCGCGGACGATCGCGACCTTCCGCCGGCGGCGTTTCGGTCGGGCGCTAGGTGCCGTGAAGCATGACGTGATAGGCCGCGGAGCCTTTTGTGGTCGAGGTGGCGGGGGAGGGGCAACGCTGAGCGCTCTCGGCTCCGAGCTGTGAGCGCAGGGGTGAAAAGGCCCGATCCTCTTTTAACCACGGATGGCAGGTATGCCACGGATAGGAACAACGATTGGCCGTTAGACGGCGCAGGTGGCGCAAAAAGCGGACGAATTGAACGCAGCTGTTTTGGTTCGAATGGAGCCGCGGCGCCCTCGCCGCGGGGTCTGATTGAGACGCGGATAATCGCCTCTGGTTGGAATGGCCCCGTGTGGCGATCTATTGCCGCATCACTCCGAATTCAGGATGCCGACGGTTGTGTCGGAGCACCAGGACGCGCACTTCGCCACGAACAATCCGATAGAGAAAGTGGTAACGAAATACACGAAGCTTCGCGCGACGAAGGTCATCCTTGAAGAACCCATAGCGCGTCGGACCGGCCAAGATCCTCTCCTTCGCGGCCTGCACTTCGGCGAAGAACCGATCGCCGAGCTTTGCGCCGCCCTCTCGGTCGAAATATTCCAAGGCGAGTCTTACGTCCGTCTGGACAGCGCGATGAAAATGAAGGTTCACCTGCCAAGTCCACGCCGAAGCTCGTCCCAAGTGATCGAAGCCTTGGGATCCTGGTTCATCTCTTCATTGCGTCGGCGCGCCTCAGTGACACCTTCGTCTTCGTCGTCGAGGATCGGGGGCAAACTCTCGAGCAAACTCGCCGCAAGTTCAGCTTTTTCATTCGTCGACAAAGCGCTGGCTCGCTCCCGAATTTCTTGAACGCGTGTCATGACGGGAGGCTAACTTTCACGCCCTTAAACGCTAGTTGATTTTAAGATCGGCAGCACTCACGGAAAAAAGCCGCGCGCCGGTTGCTCCGTTCGCCGGCTTTGGCCGCGGGTGCACGAGACCTCGTCAACTCCGCTCCGGTTCGAAGGGAAGGCGCGCGGCGGACCGGCAAAAGCGGTCATTCTCCGGCCACCCCCCGCCACGGCGCACGCGTGACGACGAGCCATCACGATTGATCGTGCCTCTCACGTCGCGACGGTCGGGGTGGACCCCCACCAGAAAATGGCCGTGAAAATAGTCATGACACCACTCCACTGATTGCCGTGCATGTCGTAGATGCTCCAAGCGTTCGGGGGATAGGCGCCCACGGGTGTCGCGGAGTGGCCCGTGACTTGTGCGCTAAAGCACCGTCAAGCCGAGCCGAGACAGATAGGCGAATGTGTCGTCATAAAATGCCGGCGGACGAGTGGGATCGTCGTGATTTCCCGGAGGGACAAAGATCGCCATGCCTTGCCGGGCGCGTGTGAGGAGCACGCGATAGGCATTCTTCAAATAGCGCCGACGTTCCTCCTTCTTCACACGACGCCAGTTTGCCCCAACAAACGAATGGAAATTCCAACTAGAGCCGACGTAGCGCAGATCCGCGTCCCAAGTCACGCACGCCCAATCCAATTCCAAACCCTGCACCTGAAACTCTGTCGCCGCGTCTTCGAGATACATGCTAGAGCGGGGGTCATCGTCACCATTGAGGAACCAATGCACGGGATTCACTTCCACGCGGATGTCGATCGCGTGTGGCTTCAATCGATGTGCAGCTGAGGATGCGATAACTCCGATCCGTTCACTTGCGCGGGCATGGTTCCGGACCCACTGCTTCGCCCGCTCAAGCTCGCGTGTTACCACAATGGGATATTGGTCCTGCACAGAACTGAACAGTTGGCGGGCCCGGGTTTCCTCACACTCCAGTAGCGCGTGCACGAACGCCGACACATGCTCTGCGCGGAAGGACCGCATTGAGACCGAGAGATGGAGTTTTTTGTCGTAATTGAGGTTGGTGCGAGTCGCTAGCCGACCAAGGGCGACTTGCGCTTGATATTCGGGTCCCATCAGATCTGAAGACACATATACAAACCACTGCGGGAATTTCTCGTGAACAGCATCAAGCCACGCGGAAATTCCTGCCTCTCCTCGGTTGATCTCCTGCCCTCCTCCTACCAGGCATACCACCACAGCCCAATCTCGGTGGCGGTTGAGATACGCGATTAGGAACTCCGGTTCGGATTGATCGAAGTCCGGCCGGCCCTTCTTACGGCGCATAAAATCCGCCGTCATGGCTTTATCCCAGGCGCGCTGTGCTTCGTCGAAGATCACGACGTGGTCGCTCGGCGGCAACTCGCTCCGTAGACCTTCATCGCGGAAGTGATGCACGTTTTGGATGAATGCCTTGATCGGTTGGCCGACATCCTTTTTCGACTTCCGCCGGCCTCGCGCGCGCAGGCGCGCGACCTCATCCCGCGTGAGCGCTTCCCGTAGCACTTTCACAAGGGGATCGTTGCCCGAAAGAAACACGGCGTGAGTCGGGGACTCGGCGTCGCGACGTTTCGTTGCGAGGTTTAGTCCGACAAGGGTCTTACCTGCGCCGGGCACACCCGTAATGAAAACAATGGCATGGAATTTCTTTGCACGAGCCTCGTCCACAATCTGATCCACTCGACCCGAAGTGTAGGCAAGGTTGTCGGCTCCAGCATCATTGCGCGTGATCGCATCGACTGAGTGGTTCGCATAAAGCGCTTGGGCCGCTTCGATGATCGTGGGCGTTGGCCGATAGGGGGCGCGGCTCCATGCCATTGCGTCCAACGCGATACCGGTGACTTCACGCGTCACGAGCTCAATTAGTCCACGAAGGCCATCGGCATTGCTAAAGATGGGCCGATAAACTTTGTCTGGGTGCGGCACAGAGAGGACCGCTGGTTGTTCCGACGCATGGGTAGCGACGAGTATCGGGATGATCGGCGCCTCGTGACTACCGAGGTGAAAATTTTTCAGATCGAGGGCGTAGTCCCACACCTGATCCCTTGCGGCGCCTTCGAAGCTCTCGGCCCCCACCTTAAATTCGAGAACAATAATCGCCGGACCTGCGATCAGGACAGCATCAATCCGGCTGCCTATCCGGGGCACCACGAACTCAAAAAATATAGTTCCGCTAACTCCCTTTAGACTTCGCTGAAGTAGGGTAACCTGACTCGCCCATGCATCACGCTGCGCTTCTTCAACGGCGAATTCACTGCGCAAAGTCAGATCGCCGACTACTTGCCGAGTTTCAGCTACAACAAAATCATCAAGACTAGCGGTGTAGTAGGCGCTAGAAGCTGGAGAGAAGGCGGGCAACGCGCCCCAAGCTAGGATCAGCCACCTGTCACGCAAGCCAGGGCGCTTTAGCGTCAGCGGCTTCGAATGCGTTACCTACGCCTTTCGCAGGTCAAATCGGAAAAGGTGACACTGGCCCGCCTGCAGAGGGAGGCAGCGAATGCGCTAGCTTCGACTGCTCGTGTCGTGAATCGTGAATTGCGGGAGGGCCGCGAATCCTGCGAAACGCGCCATTGCTGCTGTTCTCAAATCCGGAGCTCGGCATTCGGCAATCTCAGCCCACCTAATCCGCTCACAAGCGCCGCACGCCTACGCTCGCGATCTTCTCTTCTGTCTCCATGCGGATTCGCCACTCCGTCGTGCCGTTTTCGAATTTCACTTCGAAGTTATTCACGCCGTCCGCGGTCGGTTTGAACGTCACGGACTGGATCGCCCCCAACTCTCTCACCAGCCGCTGGAGCCCGGGCAGCTGTTTGCGTGTGAGCTCGGCCAGCGCGGGTGACATGAGATCGAAATTCACCTCGCCCGTGCGCAGTTCCTCGATGGTGCGGCGCAGGGCTTGCTCGGCGCCGGGCGCGGGGCCGGCGGCCGCCGTTTCGGTCGTCGCGGGTTGCGCGGGATCGATCCGCTTCGCGACCGTGTCCCGGCCGCCTTGATGGAGCGTCGCGCTCGCCGGCTTGCCGTCCGGTCCTCGTGCAAAGCTGATTTGGGCGTCGACCACTTTCAGAAAAAACGCTCCTTCCGCTTCGGCGAACAGGGGATTTTTCTCCTGCCCTGTGATCCTTCCGAACAATTGATCGCCTTCCTGAGTGATCGTCATCGTGGCGCGCGGAGAGAGCTGATAAGCACCGACGTAGTTCTCCAGCGTCTTCGGGTCGACGGTGATGGCGACGCGTTCCTTCGGCGCGCTGATCTTCGCCAGTGGAAAACTCGGATCAAGCAGGTGCCGGCCGATATCGTCGGCCCCGGCAGGCGTAGATAGGTTCGTCAGCACAATCACTCCCGTGCGCGCGTCGGGATCGAAGCCGATGAAGCTGCGGTAGCCGCCCGTCCCGCCATTGTGCCACACCAAGGTCCGCCCGTTTCGGGTCTGAATCATCCAGTTGTAGGCAATCTCTGAATTCCCCGCAGGCCGGCGAATGCCGAGCTGCGCGGTCATCGCCTCAGCCAGCGGCGTCTTGGCGTAACTGAGATTCGCTGCGAGGAACGTCAGCATGTCGTGAGCGGTGGAGCGCAACGCACCGGCTCCGGCCAGCACCGCGAGGTCCCAGTTCGTGGTCGGTTCGCCCGACGCGAGGTGCCCCACCGCGAGGCGCGATTTCATTTCCGCGGAGAGCGTCACGGCCGTGCTTTTCAGCCCGAGCGGGTCCAGCACGCGGGTGCGCATCATCGTTTCATAGTCCTGCCCATCGCGCAGGGAAAGCGCGTGGCCGAGGAGACCGACTCCGAGGTTCGAGTATTCGAACTGGGCACCGATCTCACGCGTGAGCTCGTATCCAGAAAGAAAGACATAGAGGTCCTCCGCGGTATAGTCGGCGTAGGGATTGGCGCGATCCTTGGGCCGGAAATTCGAGGGCATCCGCGGGAGCCCGGAGTTCTGCACCGCGAGATCCTGCAGCGTGATCTTGCGCCCGTCGCGCTCGGGGATCCGCGCAGTCGCCGGGAGGAATTTCGCGACGGGGTCGGTGACCTCGACTTCGCCCTTTCGGACCATGTCCATCAATACCAGCGACGTGAACACCTTCGTGATCGAGCCGATCTCAAAGACCGTATCGCCATCGAGGGGACGCACGTCGCCGCGCGCGAGGCTCCCGTAGGTCACCACGCGACGGCCCTGCGGATCGATGACCCCGACGACTAGCGCGAGGCCGCGTTTCGGGTCGCCGATCCGGTCGGCGAGAATTTTCCGTATCTCTTCGTCCGGCGGGAAAGCCGTCGGCGTCGGCGATTGAGCGAGCGCCGCGGCAAGCACGAGGGCGCTGAGAATCGGCCCGCGGAGGGCACACGTGAAACGCGAAACGCGCGTAGTGGTTTTCATGGGGGTGCGGGGAAGCGGGCTCGCAGAGCGTGAGTGCTGTGCTCCGCGAGGCGACGTCGGAAATCCGGAGACCTCATTCCGGCAAACGGCCGCAACCACTCCACTCAACCGAGCCAGCGGTTAATGCGGCGCGGCGGGGGCAGGCAATGCGATCCCAGCCACCACTAGCCCCGAATGGAAGCGCAGCAATTTCGTGCGGAAACTGAAACCGATCCGTCGCTCGATGATCCGGCAGTTCCTTCTCAGCATGAAGGCGGCCGGTTCGAAAATTTAAGCTGCGGAGACCCGGCCGGACATTTCAGCTGCCGCCTGCAACTCGCGTTCTCGCCGCAGTCGATCTTCGGCGCTCACGAGCAGCCGCTCGGTGCTAGCCATGGTGTCCTCGTTCAATCGCAGCATTTCATCGACCGACACGGTCCGGGCGAGTGAACGAAGTTCCTCGTTAATGGCGGCAAAGCTTTCTCGGGTCCGTTGATACTGCCGGACCAGTTTTGTCAGGGTGGCGATCCGCTCCGCAAAAGTCGTGCTACTCATAGAGACTTTTTCAACTCACGCTTTTGCCACGGGCGGGCGCGTGGCGACGGCAACCAGCCGTTCACGCACGAGCTCGGCGCTGCGCGTCATCGAGTTGATGGTCTCACGGTTGATGCGGAGGAGGTCGGCGCTCCTCACCGTTTTCGGCTGGCGCTGCAACTCTGCCTCTATCGCGGTAAATTCGATAATGGCATCATTGAAATTTTGGAGCTGGAGGCGCAGGGAGTTCAGGGAGGTCTCGGCCATCTGGATACGTATCTTACAATACCACGCGCCGCGGTTGAATCGGGATTTCTACGGTTGTGCGGTCGTAGGATTTACCCACCCGCGGCGGTGCACCTATCATGACGCCGGTGTTTCGCTCGGGGCGGGTGGAGGTAACTTCGAGGGCTCGCCGGGAACTTTGAAACGTCGCGAGCGACTAATCGCCTCCAGCAACCCGTGCACCTTAACCCTCCAGTCTTTCTGGTAGTGGATCACAACGCCGACACGCGATTTTTGTTGGCCAAGTGTCTCCAGCGGAAATTCCCCAGCGCGGTGATCCAGGAGGCTGAAGACGGAGAAAATGCCGTTGATATTGCCGCGCGCGGAGGACTCACCGCGATCATCAGCCATCGCACGACTGAGATGTTGGGCACGGAATTGGTGGAGAGATTTCGGGAGGTAAACCCAGGCGTGCCGCTCGTGATGGTCTCCGGCATAGATCGAACCGAGCCCGCACTGATTGCTGGGGCAGATCGATTCCTGCTCTATGACGAATGGTTGACGATCGGCACCGTCGTCCAGGAGGTGCTCGCGAAACGCGGCGAAACCCAAAGTCCATTTGTGCGATTCGACCTCCGAGTGGATTCGACGATGAGGTAGGCGCGCAGGCATCCGGCCCAGGGCGCTGGCAAATGCGTAATCGCATGCGCGCTCCCGCGGCCTCGCGGCCCGTGACGAAGTGGCTGAATGTATCACGATCCGGCGAAAGACGCTCGCTGGTTAGGGTCCGCCGCCAGATACGACGCTGTCCGGTGTTCCTGGTGGAGTCTGCACCGGGCGCGCGCGGCGGGCGGCGAGGCCACGGGGGTGCGGCGAACCCCGGCGGGCACGACGACCGCAAATCCCCGCAATCGGAATGAACATCTGCCGAGCTCCTGCGTCTCACTCGGGGTAGATGACGGGCCCGCACTGTGTGCAGGCAAAGGGGCGCGGCCCCTCCGATCCGGTCACACCTCCGGCCAGGAACCCGGTATAAGGTTGGTATTAGGCTGGTATAACCCTGGTATTACCAACTGACTGTTCACCAGCCGAGCAAGGTGAGTCGTTCTTGGACCTACCGGCGCTCGTCCCATACCCCGTTCCATGGCCCGACTCAACCTGAACGCCCTGCTCGGCGAATTGCGCGGCAAGGTCGACAACGCGGTGATTCGGAAAATCCGCGGCCAGCTTTATTTCCATCGGAAGCCTCAGCCGGATCCGAAGCGCAAGCCGACCGCCAATCAGCGTCAGCACCGGCTGAAGTTTAAACTAGCCTCGGCTTGGGCCGAAGAAGTGCAGCAGGGGCCCGAGCTACACGCGTTTTATAGTGCCTTTGCGGCGGCGCGCGATCTGCGCGTGCGCGCGGTGGCGATCAGCGACTATTTCAGCACGCCGCAGGTGTCGAAGATCGATCTCCGGCATTACCGCGGCCGCGCCGGCGATTCGATCCGGGTGCACGCGAGCGACGAGCCTTACGGCGTGGTCCGCTTGGTCGTGGCGATTCACGGCGGCGCCGTCTTCATAGAAGACGGCGAAGCCACGCAGAAGGGGAAGTTCTGGGTCTATATAGCGAAGACTCCCTTGCCGCGGAGTCAGACCGTCACGATCACCGCCACCGCGTTTGACCGCCCGGGCCAACGCGGGGAACTCAAAGCGTCCTGGCCGTCGGCGGAAAGAGTGGAAGGGTGAATGACGGCTGACAGCTGAGAGCTAAGAGCAGAAGCGCATAGGGTAGGGTGGCTTTTAGAATCGATTCTCACAAGGCTCCCAGCGGGGAAGCGTATATGCTTCGTTCCTTCGTTACCCACTGTAAAGATCGCATTGCGCCGGGACCAGACTCACCGCAGCCAAACCGAAGCGCCAGCTTTTATACAGGGGCATGTTCACCAGATGGAGGAAGGGAATTCTTCCGGGCTGCCTTTCGTATCCTCCCAAGCGATTGCTTGAGCGGCAGTCTAAGGTGATGGCCGCCGGGCTTGCTGCCGCGTTGGGCAGCCGGCCGAAGGCAATCCAGCTCAAACCCGCTTCCTCCCATGTCCCAGATCAAACTCACGGTGCGAAAGAATCCGCTCGTTAACGACTTCACGGTGACCTGTCGCGATGTGAATAATTCGCCCTACACCAACGAACAGTCCGATTTTACGCGGACAGCGCCGGGCGTCTATCAACTCACGATCGACGATTTCACGCCGGGGCCCTATCTGCCCGTAAGCTTCACTATATACGGAGGCGGCGGCGGCGATGCGCGACCGGGCGCGTCCCTTTTAGTCAATCTCGACGGCCGTGACCTCGATCCCCGTCAAGTTGCTACGGTCGCGAAAGGCTCCACGAGAGCCACGACGGCCTACTCCTATCCTTTGAGCGGAGTTGCCCTGAAATACGCTCTCGTTTGAGCGCCCCGAATCCTTCCAACACGCGACACATGAAAATCCGACGCCTTCCCCAGACTCTCTTGGGTTGCCTAGTCTTTTTCGCTCCAGCGGCCATGCTGCGCGCCCAGCTCTTCGTCGACAACGGCGGCCCGCGAGACATCTTTTTCGACGCCACAACTGACGGCAAAAAACTGAACGGTTTTGTCGGCAAGTTCGACAGTGCCGAGAAGAGCCTTTCGGCTTCCTACTTCGGCCGGCCCAAGGGCGTGGAGGGAAATGTCTTGTTCGGCCTTAAAGCAAAGGTCGATGCCGTAGACGGTCTCGATGAACTGGTGAAACTTGAGCACTGGCCGCGCGCTGAGATCTCGTTTCTAGGGAACTGGTATGGTCGCTCCTCCGACGTCCGAAGCGGCAATCCATTCCTTTGGTCAATCACCCCCCGCCTGGCCGGATCGTATGCGGAATACGAACTGGTGAGCCCCGATACTACCGTGACACCCCGCAAGGTGGGCGTGGAGCGATTCACAGCCGGCGCAGCCACCGTGACTTTCAGCGGTGTGGTGCCTTGGGGCGATGGAATCGCATTGAACGTGGGGGTGGAGCGCACCTCGAACTACGACCAGTTGACGAAAGTTGAAATCACCGAGACGGGCGGCAAACTCGCCGACGGAACTGCGGTGGAAGGCTCGGGCAAGAAACGGACTGTGCGCGTTGGCCGGCTGGAGAAAACGACGAGCTATCCGCTTCATCTTACCTACGTCACCGTTTTTGGCTTCACCAAAGTCGCGCGGCAGTTGCCCAGCTTTGACGAGAGTTCCGCCTACGATCTGTTAGTCGCCCCCTATGGCAAGGTCTCCGCCGGCTCCGGCAACGACTCCGCCAACGCGGCGGGGATCAACTTCACGCTGCGCCGACTGAGTAACGTTGGACCGGGCGGCACGCCACCGGCCGGCAAGGATTTCAACGATCAAAAACTGTCGTTCCCCTACGCGTTCTTCGTCGAACGACGAAACGTCCTTGGCAACAAGGCCAGCGAAACCAAGGCCGGCGCCGCGGTGGTATTTGCGTGGAAATAAATAACTGCAGCCAACACCCATCATGAAAATCGATCTTCCCGCCACGGTTGCTCTGCTCGTGGCCCTCAGTATCGCCTCCGAACGCCTCGTCGAAATCATCAAAGGTGCGGTTCCACCGCTGAATCAGGAAAATCCGGACCCAGCGAAGGAGGGCCGGCGCAAGGCGGCGCTGCAGTTTCTTGCTGTGCTCGCTGGCATTGTCACAACCTGGCTCGCGTGGCCTGCGATTGACAGCATGGAGGGACTGAAACTCCCAGCGAACCGAGTGATGGGAATTCTCGCGCTCGGCTTGCTGGCGAGTGGCGGGTCGGGTTTTTGGAATTCCGTGCTGACCTACGTCACCCAAGTGAAGGACATAAAGGAGGAGGAACTAAAACAGAAGAAGCTTCAGACATCCGCCACATTGGTGGTGACGCGGTGACGGAGCGGGTCGCGCTTTCTCGGGGAACGCCCGCACTCCGTCGCAAAGCTCGCAGGCACCGCGTGCACCGCCGCCCAAATGCTCCAAGTCGAGCTCGACCGCTATCGTGATGCCGCCCCCCGCACCTGCGCGAGGCCTATGACACCGCCAAGACGGTCAAAAAGGCCGAGTGGCAGAAATAGAAACGCCAAGGCCGACGCGGCCGCTTCCCCAGGAGGACAGCTTCCTGTGATCGGCGGTCTTGGTTTTCACGTGCGGTGAAATCCGCCGCGGGGATGCAAAGCGATCTCCGGCGATTAGGGGGCTCTCAGATTGTTTCCCAAGCGCGCTCCGCCACGGGATCGCGCCCCTCATCGTATTCGATATGATCGATCACCGTCTCGATCGGTTTACCGGTCAGGCCGCTGGACCGAATGCGTTCCGGCAAGACCGCGGTGCGCTCGTCGCGCCAGCCGAGCTTAAGTATGAAGCGATTGAACATGTGGCACTCCTCATCGGTGCGCGCGATTCCGTGCGCGTGAGCCCACGCAAGGATTTCCTCGTCGGTGCCGCCGGCGAGGGTCTGGGCTTTGAGGTCAGCGTAAGCCACGCCCAGAAAACGAGAGCAGCGTCCGTCGAGCACATAGAATTGAGCGTCGCCGAGGTTGGCGATGTAGTCGGCCGGGAGCTTGCCCGCGGCGTGCAGGCGGAGCTTGTCGAGCATGCGGCCGAAATAAACCAGCCGCCCTACTTTACTGTAACAGCTGCGGAGACCAGGGACGTGGGGCATGGCGTAACACTGGGCGATGTGCGTCGCCCACCGCAACTTTCGGAACGCTGTGCCGCAATTCTTGCGCGCCCGCTGTGGACGTGAGGTTGCACCGCAACCGTTGAGCAGGGTGTCTCGGGGCTTCCAGAAGTCCCGGCTTAGCCGACGTTGTTGTTTTAGGGCTCGTGTCTGCAACCGCCTTGCCTAGGTCGCTGTGCGACAGCTCACCGAGCAGCCCGGGGTTTTTCCTCGCACAACGTGAAAGCGCCGCTTGAGTTTGTCCGCGACCTTCCCTTGCCCCGAGCGTCTAGCGCGACGTCGTGGCGCACGCCCCCCTTACCCCCGAAATTCTCTGAGCATGAAAACCATGAACCGCCGCCGTTTCATCCTCAACTCTCTGGGCGCATCTCTGGCGCTGCCCGCACTCCCTTCGCTCCTCGCGAGCGCGGTGGGGGGCAGCAATGCCGCCGTGCAGACGGCCAAGGGCGCGGGCACCGGCGCGCGGCGCTTTGTCGCGGTGGGGAATCTGCTCGGCTATCAGGTAAAGTCATTCTTCCCCGAGACGACCGGCACGGCTTACGAACAGACCACGCTGCTCAAGCCGCTGTGGGATGTGCGCAAGCACATGACGGTTTACCGCGGGCTCGATCACGGCATCAAGGGCGGTCACTTCGCGGTCCATTCCTTCCTCTCGGGCGTTCTCAATTCGGAAGCGCAGAACCGTCCTCTTGGTAATGTCAGTATCGACCAGTTCATGGCCGACGAGATTGGTTACCAGACGCGGTTTCCCTCGCTCACGGTCGGCTCCGAGGGCGGCATCCACGGTGGCTGCCAGATCGCGTGGACGAAGTCCGGGGTGCGCGTGCCCCCGATCACGGGTCCCGCGGAGTTGTTTGACCGGCTTTTCGTCGGCGACTCGCCGGACCGCCAGGAGCGTCGCAATCAGGAGAACCGGCTGCAGGCGTCGATTCTCGATTCCGGGTTGGAGGAGGCGAACCGCCTCTCGAAGCGCGTCAACCGCGAGGACAAGTCCAAGCTGGACGAATACTTCACCTCGATTCGCGATGTGGAAAAGCGCCTCGAGTTGCGCCAGCGTTGGGCCAGCCTGCCCAAGCCGAAGCCGCCTTTCGACAAACCGGCCAACAAGAACAAGGTCGAGGACCTGCCGATGCTCTATGAGCTGATTGCGCTGGCGCTCCAGACGGATTCGACGCGCATCGCCACACTGGAGATCGGCGGCGATTTCCTGCCGCAGAACCTGGGTATCGACAAGGGCTACCACGGCCTCTCGCACCACGGTAACGACGAGGCGGCGATCAAGCACCTCATCACGCTCGAAACCTACCAGATCGAACATTTCGGAAAGTTCCTCGCGCGCCTCGCCAAGATCGAGGACGGCGAGCGGACTCTGCTCGACTCGACGTCCGTGCTGTTCGGCAGCGGTATCGGCGATGCCAATACGCACAAGAACACCGACCTCCCCATCATCCTCGCCGGCGGCGGGTATCGGCACGGTGAGTTCAAGAAGGTGGCGACCTCGGGGCCGAACAAGGTGCCGCTCTGCAATCTCTACGTCGACATTGCGCAGCGCATGGGCGTCGAGACCGAGTCGTTCGGCACGAGCACGGGGCGGTCGGTCTAAGGTGGACGTGGCGCAGCAACCACAGCACCGCGGATTAAGCGCAAAGACGCAAAGACCGCAAAGACCGCAAAGTTTCGCGAAGAACGATTCACCGGTGTCGCGGCAAAGAGGCAGTAAGGGCGTAACGACGAGCATCAGCCGAAGGCCCCGGCTTGGCGTGGGTTCGAGCCTTGGCGCGATCTTTGCGTCCTTCGCGTCTTTGCGCTTAGGCTTGGTGCTTGTCGCTGCGGGGTGCGCGCAGGCGGTTGCCGCACAGGCCGCGGAGGTGCCGCAGCAGAAAGTGTTATCCCACTTCGTGGGAAAATACTGCCTGAAGTGTCACGACACCGAGACCCAGAAGGGCGACCGCGAGTTCGAGACTTTCAAGCTGCCGCTCGCCCAGGAGGCGGAGCTGATCACGGCCAAGGATATCGTTGATCAGCTGACGCTGAGGGAAATGCCGCCGGGCAAGGCGGAGGCGCAGCCGACCGACGACGAGCGGCTCGCTGTCATCCGCGCGCTGCGTGAGGGGATCGCTGCCGCCCGCGGCAAGATCGAGAGCACCGCCGCGCGGACGGTGATGCGGCGGCTTTCGAACCGGGAATACGAGAACACGCTCGCGGCGCTCTTTGGCCGGCGCGTCGATACGCTCGGGCTCACGGCGGATTTTCCGAAGGAGAAGGCGAGCGAGCACATCGACACGATCGGGAAGTCGCTCGTAACGTCCGGCTTCTTGTTGGATCAGTATTTTCAGTCCGCCAATCGGCTGGTGGAAGCCCGACTCGGCCGGCCGGAAATGCCGCCGAAGTCCTGGCACTTCGACGGTCACTTCGTCCAATACGAGGAGCTATCTGGGCCGCACAAGACCGCCTTCAACTACAAGTATCTGTGCCTGTATGAACAGCCGAACACCGACACGCGGCAGGGCGGCTACGGACACATCGAGGACTTTCTCAAAGGCGTGCCAGTTTCCGGGCTCTATGATATCGAGGTCCACGCGCAGGCGTTGCACCGCGACACGCATTACGACGCCGCGATCTTCGGCATCGATTTCTCCGAGCCCTTCCTGCTGGGAGTTGTGCCTGGCGACGCCACCAAGAACCACATCCACTATCCCCAGGCGATTGAGCCGCTCCTCGCGCAGGCGAAGGTGCCGGATGAGAAACCGGAGTGGATCAAGTTTCGCGTCTGGCTCGAGGCGGGGCAGACGCCGCGCTTCATTTTCCCCAACGGACCTTACGAGTCGCGGGCATCGATCACTCAAATCAACAAGCGCTACGCGGACGACTTTCAAGGCAAGTATGCGAAGGCGGGCATCGTCCGCACGCATCTGATTACCGGAGAGGGGAAGCTCCCGCATATCCGCATCGGCGAGATCAAGATCGATGGTCCCATCGCAGAGCCGGGCGGCAGCCGGGAAGAGATCGCGGTGTTTGGCGAGCGCGGCTTTCAGCCGAAGCAGGCGATCGAGCAGCTCTATGCGTTTGGCGCCCGCGCGTATCGACGTCCGCTGACCCGGGACGATCGGGCCACCATACGGAAGACGTATGATCGCCGGATCAGCGAAAAGGCGTCGCCGCGTCAGGCTGCGTTGGATACGTTGAAGATGATTCTGTGCTCGCCGTCGTTTCTCTATTTCAGCGAGGTCACGGACGAAAAAGAGACCAAGCTCGGTCCCTACGATCTGGCCTCGCGGCTCTCTTACGCGCTCTGGAGCGCGCCACCCGACCAGGAACTGATGGCTGCTGCCGCCGCCAGGAAGTTGACCGAGCCCAAGGAGATTCGGAAGCAGAGCACGCGGCTCCTCGCGGACGATCGCGTCGGGGGTTTTGTGAACGGCTTTCTCGATAGCTGGCTGAATCTTCGTGATCTCGGTGGGATGCCGCCGCCGCGGGAATCGACGCGGGTGTATTACGCCGAGAACCTACCGGAGGCGATGAAGACGGAGGTCCGCCTCTTCTTCCGTCATCTGCTCCGCGAGAACGGATCGGTGCAGCAGTTTCTCGATTCCGATTACACGTTTGCGGACAAGCGGCTGGCCAAACTCTACAACCTGCCCGAGCAGAAAACGCTCCGCATTGCCGATGGTTTCCAGCGGGTCAGCATTGCGGGCAACCGCGAGCGCGGCGGCCTGCTCGGCATGGCGGGGGTGCTCACGGTCAGCGCGAACGGAGTGGAAACCTCACCCGTGACGCGCGGCGTCTGGGTCTCGGAAAACATTCTCGGCATCAAGCCACCGCCGCCACCGGATGTGGTTCCGGCGCTCGGCGCGGATGTGACCGGGGCGACGACAATCCGCGAGCGGCTGGCGAAACACCGGGCCGATGCCGCCTGCAACGAATGCCATCGCAAGATCGATCCGCTGGGCTTCAGCCTGGAAAACTTCGATCCCGTCGGCCGGTGGCGCGCGACCTATCCCAAACCAAAGGGCAACGCACCCGCGCCGAAGGTGGATTCGACGGGTGAGTTTGGCTCCGGGGAAACCTACGCTGATTTCCACGGTTTCAAGGGCATCCTGGTGGCGAGCCGCACGGATGTCTTCACCCGCCACCTGATCAAGCAATTCCTCAGCTACGCCACCGGCCGCCACATGGAGGCTAGCGATGAATTCGTGATCGAGGACATCTTTCAGGCCGTAAGGAAAGACGGATACGGTCTGCGCACCCTCATCGTCGAGTCGCTTGCCAGCGAGATTTGCCGCTCGCGGTGAGCTCAGCTCGGGCTGGGGCGCGCTAAGCCGGACTCATGCAGTAGTCGCCAAAGAGGGCACCGTTTGGCGTCGTTGATGGTGTGAAACATAAGACGACGTTAACGCCCCAGACAGAGGCGAACCAAACGGTGCGGCTGGATTTGGGCACCAAAAACGGAGTGCAGTC
>JANPIT010000122.1:0-1930 GCA_031425115.1 Opitutaceae bacterium
CACCGGCCGGGCGATCGCGTTTGGCAACGACACGACGCTGAAGAAATACGCGCCCTACCGCCACATTCAGGTCCATGGCTCCGGTCGAAGCAAAATTCTCATTGGCGACGACTACGCCGCCGCGCTCTCGCAGCTCACCGGCCTCCCCCACAGCCTCGGCCGCTCCAACATGTCGAAGGTGCACGCCGCGATGTCCAACATCCGCGCCGTGCTCGCCGGTCTCACTCGCGGTCTCCCGCACGAGTTGTTTGATAGCGGCGTCGTGAAGCAGGAAGGGCTCGACGTGAATTTCTTCCCGCAGACGAACAGCCTCGGCGTGCTGCTCCCGAGCAACTCGCCCGGCGTCAATTCGCTCTGGCTCCCCGCGCTCGCGATGAAAATTCCGGTCGTGCTCAAGCCCGGCCGCGAGGATCCGCTGACTCCGTTCCGCCTCATTCAGGCGATGATCGCCGCCGGTTTTCCCAAGGAGGCTTTTGGCTTCTACCCGACGACGCACGATGGCGGCGACACCGTCCTCTTCGGCACCGGCCGGGCGATCGCGTTTGGCAACGACACGACGCTGAAGAAATACGCGCCCTACCGCCACATTCAGGTCCATGGCTCCGGTCGAAGCAAAATTCTCATTGGCGACGACTACGCCGACAATTGGGAGAAGCACCTCGACGTGATGGTAAACGCGATCTCTGCCAACGGCGGTCGCAGCTGCATCAACTGCTCCTCGGTCCTCATCGGCAAAAACCGCGACGCCCTGGCCGACGCCCTCGCGCGCAAGCTCGCCGCGATCGAGCCCCTCCCACGCGATCATCCCGAAGCCATCCTCTGCGGCTTTGCCAATCCTACCATGGCGAAGGGCATCGACGAGCGTATCGAGGAATTGCTGCAGACGCCCGGCGCCGTCGATCTCACCGCGAAGTATCGCAGCGGCCCACGTCTCGCCGAAGTTTACGGCCAGACCTTCCTTCGTCCCACGCTCATCGTGTGCGATGATCTCAATCATCCGCTCGCGAACACCGAATACGGGTTCCCGTTCGCCAGCGTGCTCCAAGTTCCGCAGGACAAGATGATCGACCAGATCGGCGAGTCCCTCGTCGTTTCCGCCTTCACGAGTGACCGGGAGTGGAGCGCCGACCTGATGACGAGCACCAACATCGAGCGGCTCAATCTTGGGCCCTACTCGACGATGCGCGTGCAATGGGAGCAGCCGCACGAGGGCAACCTTTTCGAGTTCCTCTACCGCCGCCGCGCCCTCCAAGGCGACCTGGTGCCAGCCTGATTATTTGACCGCGGATCACGCCGATGACGCGGATGCTTCGCCCAATCGTTGCCTTTATCGGCGCAATCCGCGCCATCGGCGGTTAAATATTAGCGTATTCCATGATCGAACCGTTCGCCTCGCGTCCTTCGCCCAAACTCATCTTCGGCCCAGGCACGCTGCGCGAACTCCCCGCGGCCGTCCGTGAAGTCGGGGGCACCGCGGTCTTCCTCGTGAGCGACACCGGTATCGTCCGTGCCGGCCATGTCGCCTCGGCCCAGCGGCTCCTCGACGCGGCTGGTATTCCGGTGGCCGTTCACGACCACTCCCACGAAAATCCCACCGAAGCGGACGCAGTCGCTTGCCGCGATGTCGCGTCGCGCCACACGTTCGACTGCATCGTCGCTCTCGGTGGTGGCAGCAGCATGGACACCGCGAAGGCCTGCAATTTTCTTCTGACCAACGGTGGCGCCATGCGGGATTACCACGGCTACGGCAAAGCGCCGAAGCCCATGCTCCCGTTCATCGCGGTCCCCACCACTTCGGGCACCGGCAGCGAATGCCAGTCGTTTGCACTCATTGCCGATGAAAAAACGCACGCTAAAATGGCTTGCGGCGACCCCAAAGCGGCGGCGCGTGTGGCACTGCTTGATCCTGAACTGACGCTTACGCAGCCCC
>JANPIT010000123.1:0-2618 GCA_031425115.1 Opitutaceae bacterium
GGGGTCAAGCCGCTCCACCTCGGAAATCCGATGAGACGCTCGCTCGAACGATTTCTAACCGGAGCGCTATGCGCGGTAATTGGGTGGTTCTTCGTCTGGACGGCGCGCTCGAATGGCGACGATTGGTGGTTCGGGCTCGAGCAGCGGGATTACTACAATCTGCTGATCGACGGGTCTCTCGACGGTCAGTTGCACATGAAAATGGAGGTGCCGCCGGAGCTGTTGCGGTTGAAGGATCCTTACGACCCGCAGCTGCGCGGGCCGGACTTGGGGTTGCACGACGCGTCGTTTTATCGCGGGAAATATTACGTCTACTTTGGCGCGGCGCCGATGGTCGTGGTGATGTTGCCGTTTCGTATTCTCACGGGGATCGATCTGCCGCTGGCGGCGGCGGTGATCGCGTTCACGTATGGCGGATTTCTCGCCAGCGTGGGGCTGCTGTGGGCGGTGCGACGGCGGTATTTTGCCGAGACGCCCACGTGGGTCATGCTGCTCGCGGTGCTGGTCTTGGGATTTGCCGCACTGGGTCCGGTGCTGGTGCGGCGGCCGCACATGTGGGAGCTGCCAATCGGGGCGGGTTATTGTTTCGGCATGCTCACGTTGCTATGCGGTTGGCGGACGTTGCACTCCGCGACGGAGCGCGGTCGCTGGCGTTGGCTGGCGGCGGCGGGACTGTCCCTGGGTTTAGCGATTGCATCGCGGCCGACGTATTTGATCGCGAGTCCATTCCTCGCGGTCCCGCTGCTGCACTGGTGGTGGAACGAGCGCCGCGTGCCGTGGCGGGAGCTGGGGAGCTTGATGCTGCCGCTGGGGTTGATCGGCGGCCTGATGGCGTGGCACAACTACGCGCGGTTTGGCGATCCCCTGCAGTTCGGCCAGGCGTATCAGTTTAGCTTGGACTATGAATCCAAGATGGCGCACTTCCGCGCGACGCATTTGCCGTTCAACCTCTGGCGCTATTTTTTCTCCGCGGCGCGTTGGTCGGCGGAGTATCCGTTCATCGCGCCGGCGGAGTTGCCAACGAAACCGCCCGGTTTCGGAGGACACGACGATGTTTATGGCATCTTGCGCAACATGCCCATCGCGTGGCTGGCGCTCGTCGTGCCGCTGGCGTGGTGGCGACGCGAGCCAGCGGAAAAGACCCTGCTCGCAACGTGGTGCGCGATGGTGGGGGTGCTGGCAGCGTTGATGATGGGCGTGCTGCTGTTTTTCTTTGGATCGTTGGCGCGCTACCAAGTCGATTTTGCGCCCGCGCTGATGCTGCTCGCGAGTGTCGGCGTGTTGGCGATCGAGCGCTGGTTGCGATCGCACGATCGCCCGGGTGTTCGTCGGGTCGTGCGCACGGCTTGGGTGAGCGCGGCGGTGGCGTCGGTGGTGTTCGGGGCGTTGTTCAGCGTGCAACTGAACCGATTTATGCGGCATC
Organism: Opitutaceae bacterium; assembly: GCA_031425115.1. Classification (GTDB taxonomy): domain Bacteria; phylum Verrucomicrobiota; class Verrucomicrobiia; order Opitutales; family Opitutaceae; genus ER46. The sequence continues at coordinate 1,424 of JANPIT010000123.1, forward strand.
GGAGTCCGGCGAACGATCGGGCGGTGGCGCGGGTGATGAATCGCGTGCCGGAGTTTTTCGGGGGGTTGCTCGGACGGCCGCGGATCGCGGAGCGGGAGGTGGAAAACAAATCGCCGGCCAGCGCGAGTCGCGGCGGCGTGCTGCGGTTGCGCGTGCAGTTTCCCGCAGGGCGCATGGGAGCGCGGGAGCCGCTGTTGACGACGGGACGAACGGGCGCGGGCGATGTTGTCTGGATCGAATACGTCGACGCGCAGACCGTGCGTTTTGGTTTCGATCATTGGGGCGCGCCGGGCGCGGTGAGCGAGGCGGTGGCGGTGGATTTCGCGGAGCCGGTGGGGCTCGAGATTAGTCTCTCGTCCCTGATGCCGGCGGGGGATCCCGCGCTGGAGAAGCCCGTGCAGCGCGGCCGGCTCTTCGTGAAGGTGAACGGGGCGTTGGCGTGGGCGCGGACGGTCGAGTGCTACCGGGCGGCGGCGGACGAAGTGGTGGTGGGTCGCAATCCGATCGGCGCGACTTCGTGCGCGGCGGCGTTCACGGGGACAATCGTATCGGCGGAGCGGGCGCTGCGGTGACACGAATGGAGTTGCGGCGAGGTGTATTCGTTTCGTCCATTCGCGCGTGATGTTCGACTCACTCCTCACCGACCGCGAAACCCAGCTACGGCTGCTGCGCTTTCTGGCGGTGGGTGGCGGCACGGCGCTCGTGCAGCTCGCGGTGTTGCGCGCGTTGAAGCCGCGGCTGGGCGAGACGTGGGCCTTCACGTGCTCGTGGATCGTGTCGACGGCGACGCATTACGTCGCGAATCGCTTTTGGGCCCTGCCGAGCACGCGAAGCGACACGGCGCAGCAGGCGGGCGAATATCTCGTGGCGGTGGCGCTGAGCTACGTGATCAACCTCGGCGTTTTCAAACTGCTCCGCATCCGATTCAAATTCAGCACGACGTGGGCAACGTTGTGCGCGATCCCGCCCTCGACGATCGTGGTATTCCTGATCCTGAACTATCGCGTGTTTGGGAAGTGAGCGGGTAAGACGAACAGCTGAGGGCTTAGAGCTTAGCCGGACTCATGCAGTAGTCGCCAAAGAGGGCACCGTTTGGCGTCGTTGATGGTGTGAAACATAAGACGACGTTAACGCCCCAGACAGAGGCGAACCAAACGGTGCGGCTGGATTTGGGCACCAAAAACGGAGTGCAGTC
>JANPIT010000124.1:0-3293 GCA_031425115.1 Opitutaceae bacterium
CCAAGTCGCTTCGGCCGCCCCCCGATCCTGCGGCTTGGGGTCAAGCCGCTCCACCACAGATTTCGCCTTCGGCGCGCTCGCTTTCGCCGCCCAAGCAGGCGCGGGCTTCGCATCGCTGGGCGTGCCAAAGGTGGCCGGCCCCGCACTCGACTTTTTCGCAGGGCTGCTCGTCGCGGCGGCTTGCGAACCTTGCAGCAAGTGAATCAGCGCCGAGCAAATGTCGGTGCTCGCATGCCCCTCGTCCAGCAACCGATCGATCATCCGGTCGTGCGGCTTGAATTCCTTGGCCTCAAGCGTCCCGCGAATTTTATCGAAGAACACATTGCTGCGCGCCTCTTCCACTTCATCGAGCGACGGAATTTTTCCGCGCCGGATGTCGATCCGCGCCCAGCGGATCATGCTTTGCAGTTTGTAGATTTCCTGCCCGGACACGAAGGTGAACGCCTGTCCCTTCCGGCCCGCACGCCCGGTGCGTCCAATACGGTGGGTATAGTCCTCCGCATCGTTGGGCAGATCGAAATTAAACACGACCTCGAGATCGTCGACATCGAGGCCGCGCGCCGCGACATCCGTCGCCACGAGGAACTCGAACTTTCGTTCGCGAAATTTCTGCATCACGCGATCGCGCTGCGTCTGCGAGATGTCGCCATGCAGCCGGTCGGTCATGTAACCGCGCGAGTGCAAATGCTCGTCGAGATCGTCCACCATGATCTTCGTGCTGCAAAAAATGATCCCGTAGCGGAAATCGTTCACATCGATCAGCCGTGTCAGTGCCTCGATCTTCGAGCGCCGATCCACTTCGAAATACGTTTGCTCCACCTGGGGTGCGTTCTGCGCGACCGACTCCACTTTGATCCACGCCGGATCTTTCGAGTAGCGGCCGATCAGATCTTGAATCGCGCGCGGGATCGTGGCGGAGAAGAACAACAACTGCCGCGTCGACGGCACCGATTTCAGGATGTGCTCGATGTCGTCACGGAAGCCCATGTCGAGCATCCGGTCCGTTTCGTCGAGGATCACCAGCTTGAGCTGGTCGAGCTTGAGCGTGCCGCGCTCCATGTGGTCCATCACGCGACCCGGCGTGCCGATCACGATCTGCACGCCGGCAGCGAGGGCGCGGAACTGCCGCTCGTAACTCTGGCCGCCGTAAATCGGAACCCCGGATACGCCGCGCTTGAAAAGCGCGAGCTTACCGAACTCCTCGGCCACCTGCACCGCGAGTTCGCGCGTGGGGCACAGGATCAACACCTGCACGGCCCGAATCTTTGGATCCACCTTCTCGATCGCCGGAATCGCGAACGCCGCGGTCTTGCCCGAGCCTGTCGAGGATTGGCCGACCACGTCTTTGCCGGCGAGAATGGTGGGAATCACCGCGGTCTGAATAGGCGAGGCTTCCTCGAATCCCATCTTCTCGACGGCCTTCAAGATGTCGGGCGATAGACCCAGCTGATTAAAGGGCAGTTTTTCCATACAACACGGTAGCCGGTAATTCGTCCCGGAGCCAGCCTGCATTCTTTTTAAGGTGCGCTCGACGCCCCTCTCTTTCACGGCAAGCGTGATGCTACCTGTGCCACGACCCGAAAAAGTTTCTTCGTCTACTGGCCGGGTCCGCGTCTCGCCATCGCGCTGGGTGAGCTCTGCCAAGTCCGCAATCCACGGTCGCGGCGTTTACGCGCGTGAGACGATTCCCGACGGCACCCGCGTGGTCGAATACACCGGGGAGCGCATCACGAAGGCTGAAGCGCTCCGTCGTGAGCAGCACCGGCTCGCCCGCGACCGCGCTGGCGGCGATGCGTCCGTCTACATCTTCACGCTCAACGCCCGCCACGATCTCGACGGCCGCACGCACCGCAATGTCGCTCGCCTGATCAATCACTCGTGCAATCCCAATTGCCGCGTCGAAATAATCCGCGGCCGTATCTGGATCATCGCGCGCCGCGAAATCCCGGCGGGCGCCGAGCTCACTTTTGACTATGGCTTCAGCTTGGCGGAAGGCCGGCAACACCCCTGCCGCTGCGGCACCCGCCGCTGCGCCGGCTTGATCGTCGGCGCCGCCCAACGCTGGCGTTTGCGCCGCATCCCCCGGGCCCAACGCTTTATTCCCGCCGCGTAGGTCGCGCCACCGCCGCCAACTCCGCGCGCAACCGCGCGATCCCCGCCCCGGTGGTTTCATCTGCGTCGAGCCCCGCACTCGCGTCGAGCACCGCCAGCGCCTCGGCCGTTTTTCCGTGTCGGGCGAGCGCGAGCGCGATTGGATATCCGACCGTGGGTCGCCGCGCAAAAAGCCGCGCGCCGCTCTCCAACTCGGCAAACTCCGCGGTGTTGGGCGACAGCGCGCAACCAGCCCACGCCTCTCCCAGCAAAACAAAAGCCTCTGCCAGCGGGGGCGCCTGCCCGATCCCACGTCTCAGCAGTTCGAATACCGGTGCCAGCTCGGTAAACGTAAACGTCTTCGTCTCCCGCCCACCCGCGCGCAACTCATCAAAGCGCAGCCGCGCCAGCTCGTAGTAGGCCCGCGGCCGCACCACGCCTGCGGCGACCGCCGGCTCCAGAAATTGCCGTGCGGCCGCGGGATTGCCCGCGTCGATCTCGCAGAGCCCCATCGTTGCCAACAACCGGGGATCACGATCACCGGCATCAAACGCCCGGCGCAGCGTCCGACGCGCCTGCGCGATGTAGGGCTCGCGCGCCTGCGGCATGCGCCGCTGCACGTGTCCGATTGCGAGCCGCTCCCACTCGCCCCGCACCCGCGCGATCTCGTTCGGCGTGGCGCGCTCCACCTCGAAGCGAGGCAACGGCGGTAATTTCCCCGGGTTGATCCGCGCCGGCTCCCCCACCGCCTTGCGCAAGTAATCGCTGAGCCGGTCACGCAACTCCGCGAAATCGAAACCAAAACACGACTCGAACATCTCCTCCGTCACCGCCTCCTCGGCCGCGCGACGCGCGAATTTCCACAACGCCTCCCGCATCGGGCCTCCCGACACCATGGCCCACCGAACGAAGAGCTCTTGCTGGCTCGTTCTCGTCTCCACGCGCCGCGGATGCCGATTCTCCCGGGCGCGCGCCTGTTCGGCGGCAAAGAGTTCATTGGCCGGGAGCAGCGCGCGCGGACGCAGTGGGTCGTCCGCCAACTCGTAACTCTCCGTCGGTGTAAGCCACACCAAGGGACGAAACGTGATCGGATCCGCCACGAAGTCCGCCCCGCGAAACGTCCGCTCAATTCCGTCCACGAGCCAGAGCGGCAGTTCCGGCGTGCGCCCTCGCACCAGATAGCGCACGTGATTCGGCGACAC
>JANPIT010000125.1:0-2360 GCA_031425115.1 Opitutaceae bacterium
TCCACCGCGCCCGAGGTCACGGCTGTTGGCGACTACATCTTCCGCGCCTGCTTCATCGACCCGTTTCAGGGCCCGGTTATGGCCAAATTCGCCCGCGAGACCCTCAAGGTCCAGCGCGTCGGCGTTATCCTAACGAACTCCTCGGCCTACAGCGTCGGCCTCGCCAAATACTTCAAGGAGTCGTTCATCGCCGCCGGCGGTGTTATTGCCGTGGAGAAAAATTACTCCGACGGAGACAAGGATTTCAAAGCGCAGCTCACCGCCGTCAAGGCCGCCAAGGTCGACGCCATCTTCAATCCCGGCTACTACGCCGAGGGCGCACTGATCGTCCGCCAAGCCCGCGACCTCGGCATCACGGTGCCGATTTTCGGCGGCGATAGCTGGGAAGCCGAAGAACTGATCGGCCTCGGTGGCAAAGCGGTGGAAGGCGCGTATTTGTGTTCTCACTACTCCCATGAAGACCCGTCGCCGCGCGTTCGGGAGTTCGTCGCCGCCTACAAGAAGCGTTTCGGCAACGGCGCTGCGCCCGATTCCAACGCCTCGCTCGGCTACGACTCGGTGCTCCTACTGGTCGACGCCATCAAGCGCGCCGGCTCTGCCGATCGCGCCAAGATCCGCGATGCCCTCGCCCAGACCAGGAATTTCGACGCCGTCACCGGTAGTATCACGATCAACGAGAAACGCGACGCCGCGAAGACCGCCGTCATCATCACCGTGAAGAACGGCGCCTTTAAGTTCGTCCAAAGTATTACGCCCTGAATTTCTTCCCCTCCGCCTCTATGAAACGCCTCACCGCCTGCCTCCTCGCCTTCGCGACGCTCACCTCCGCGCTCCAAGCCGCCGACACGATCAAGGTCGGCGAATTCGCCTGCCTCACCGGGAAGGATGCCACCTTCGGCCAATCTCAGCACAAGGGCATCCAACTCGCGCTCGAGGAACTCAACGCCGCTGGCGGCGTCCTCGGCAAAAAAATCGAACTCATCACCGAGGACAACCAGTCCAAGGCCGGGGAGTCCGCGACCGTGGCGAAGAAACTCCTGTCCCGCGAAAAAGTCATCGCCATCCTCGGCGAAGTTACCTCTGGCCGTTCCCTGGAAGTCGCTCCGCTCGCCCAAGGCGCGAAGATTCCCATGATCGCCACCGGCGCCACCAACGCCAAGGTCACCCAGATTGGAAACTACGTTTTCCGCGTCTGCTTCATCGACGATTTCCAGGGCCAGGTGATGGCGAAGTTCGCCAAGGAAGACCTGAAGGCAAAGAAAGTTGCCACCCTCACCAGCGTCTCGAGCGCCTATAGCGTCGGCCTCGCGAAAGTGTTCAAGGAAACCTTTACCGCCACGGGCGGCTCGGTTGTCGCCGAGCAGAAGTTCAACGAAGGCGACAAGGATTTCCGCGCCCAGCTCACCGCGATCAAGGCTGCCAACGTCGACGCCATCTTCGTTCCCGGTTACTACACCGAAGCCGCCCTCGTCGCCCGTCAGGCCCGCAGCCTCGGTCTCACTCAGCCTCTCTTCGGCGGTGACGGCTGGGAATCCGAGAAGCTGCTCGAGATCGGCGGCGAGGCTCTCAACGGCTCGTATTACTCCACGCACTTCACCCCGGAAAACAAAGACGCCGCCGTCACGACCTTCGTTAAGAAATTCAAGGCCCGCTGGAACAACGAGACTCCTGATGCATACGCCGCCCTCGGCTACGACGCCCTCTACGTGCTCGTCGATTCGATCAAACGCGCCGGCACCACCGAAAGCGCCAAGCTGCGCGACGCCATCGCCGCCACCAAAAATTTCTCCGGCGCCAGCGGCGTGACCACCCTCGACAAGGAGCGCAACGCATCCAAGCCCGCCACGATCATCGCCGTGAAAGACGGCAAGCTCGCGTTCCACAAAACTGTCGCCCCTTGAGGTCGTTCCTTCCCGTAGCTACGAGCGTGAGCGAGTGGATGGCCGAGAACCCTCTGGCTCACGCGCGCAGCACCCTGCGGCGATCAGTTTCGATCGCTGCCCTCGCCTTCACCGCCAGCCACCTCTCCGCCGCCGAGCCCATCCGTATCGGCGAATTGGAGTCACTCACCGGCCGCGAAGCCGGCTTCGGCCAGGCGTCGCGCAAAGGCTTCGCGCTCGCCGTCGAGGTAATCAACGCCCGCGGTGGCGTCCTCGGCCGACCCCTCGAACTCGTGGTCGAGGATGTGCATTCCAAATCTGGCGAAGCCGCGACGGCCGCGAAAAAATTGGTGTCCCGCGACAAAGTGGTCGCCCTCCTCTGTGGCGGCACGTCGACCAACAGCATGGAGGCCGCGCCGATCTGCCAAGCCGCGCAGGTGCCGCTGCTCGCTTCGGCCTCGACGCACCCGCAACTCACCG
>JANPIT010000126.1:0-8538 GCA_031425115.1 Opitutaceae bacterium
CGTTACTGCCTATGCCCAGCTGCACGGCGTCGACCTCACTGGCGGCCGCATCGTCTTGCTCACGCTGCCGCGCGTCGTGGGTTACCTGTTCAACCCCGTGTCCTTTTATTTCTGTTACGACCGCGACGGCGCCCCCACCGCGGTCATCGCCGAGGTCACGAATACGTTTCGGGAAGTGAAGCCTTACTTTCTCGGCCCCGATGCCTTCAGCATCGAGCACGGCGCGTTCTGCCTGCGCGTGCCAAAACACTTCTACGTCTCGCCGTATTCAGATGTCGACGTCGAGTTCGACTTCACGCTGCGCGCGCCAGGCGACCGCCTCTCTGTGCAGATCGATGACTACAGCGGCAGTGCTCGCACGTTGACGAGCAGCTTGACCGGGAGCCGCCGGGCGTTGACCTCGGCTCGCTTGGCGTGGTTCAGCGTCAAATACCCCTTCATCACCTTGCGCATCATCGCTCTCATCCATTGGCATGCCCTGCGCTTGTGGTGGAAGAAAGTTCCGTGGTTCTCGAAATCCGCCCGACCTGCCGACCAGCGTGACCTTTACCGGCCGCATCACTCTCTCCAGCCCTCCGACGCCGCATGAGTTCGCCGACCAGCGCCACCACCTCCACCCTGCCCGCCGTCGTTTCCCGCCGGGCTCGGCCGTCTTTCTACCGTCGCAGCGTGCTCCAGGCATTCGCGGCGATGACGCGCGGGCATCTGACCCTGGATCTACCGGACGGCACCAGCCATCACCTCGGTTCACCCGAAGACGCCCAAAGCCGCTCGCTGCCGCTCGGCTTGTCGGCGCAAACGCGCCTCCGCGTGCGGCGGGAATCGTTTTTCAAAAAATGCTTCTGGGCCGGCGACATCGGCTTCGCCGAGTCATTTATCGATGGGGATTGGGAGACCGACGACTTGGCGGGAGTCATTGCTTTTTTCATCCTCAACCACGAGCACGCGCCCACCCTCTCCGGTTCGCAACGCGCCTCGTCCGCTGCACTCAATCTGCTGCGCTTCGCGAACCGCGTCGGTCATCTCCTGCGCCCGAACACGCGCGCGACGGCCCGCCGGAATATCAGCGAGCACTACGATCTTTCGAACGACTTCTTCGCGCTCTGGCTCGATCCGTCGATGATGTATTCCGCGGCAAAATGGCCAGCCCACGCACCCGAGCTGTCGTTGGCGGCGGCCCAGACCGAGAAGAACGAGGCGCTCTGCCGTAAACTTCACCTGAAGTCTTCCGACCACGTCCTCGAGATCGGCACGGGTTGGGGTGGCTGGGCGCTCCACGCCGCGCGCACCTACGGGTGCCGCGTCACCACGGTCACGATCTCTCAACAGCAATTCGAACTCGCGCGTCGGCGCGTAGCCGATGCCGGGCTCGGCCATCGCGTCGACGTGCAGCTCTGCGATTTCCGCGATATCACGGGGCAGTTCGATAAAATCGTCTCGATCGAAATGGTCGAAGCGCTCGGCCATCGGTTTCAAGCCACGTTCGCCGAAGTCGTCGCACGACTGTTGAAACCCGACGGTTTGATCGCACTTCAGTTCATCACGTGTCCAGATGCCCGATACGCGCAGTTCCGCGGCGGCGTTGATTTCATCCAGAAACACATCTTCCCGGGCTCGCTCCTTTTGTCGCTCAACCGTCTGAACGACCTCTTCGCCCGCGCGGGGGGTTTCGTGCTCCACGAGATGGACGACTTTGGTCCCGACTACGCCCGGACGCTTCGCCTCTGGCGCGAGAGCTTCGACGCGAAACGCGCGCAAGTCGAAGCCCTCGGGTTCGAAGAGCGCTTCATGCGCAAGTGGACTTACTACCTCTGCTACTGCGAAGCCGCCTTCGCGCTGCGCAACATCTCCGTCGTCCACACCGTGCACACGCGGGCGAATAATCTGAGCCTGTAGTGCGTTAATCGTGCTCGTGCTCTTGCTCCTACTCTTGCTGTCACTGATCGCGGTTTTCGAGCAGGGGCCAGAGCATGAGCACGAGTAAGAGCACGAACATGAGTTAATCCCATGATCCTCTTCCTCCGCGTCCTGTTTATCGTCGTCATCGTCTCGATGCTCGGCGTGACGTCGTGGGCGAGCTTGCACACGCCGCTGTTCTCGATTCCGCCCGAGGTGTTCACTCATCCGTGGTTCATCGCGACGCTCTTCGACGCTTACTGGGCCTTTGTCGCATTCTTCGTTTGGGTCGCGTGGAAGGAGCAATCTCTTGCCGCCCGCGTGCTGTGGTTCATCGCCCTCATCGCGCTCGGTAATATAGCGATCGCAGCCTACATGCTCCGCGAACTTTTCGCGATACCCGCCACCGCGCCGCTCGAGCCTGTGTTTACGCGTCGCAATCCCGGCACGCTCATCCTGCCCGCCGTGCTCACGGTCGGGAGCATCGTGGTCTACCTGCTCGCATGAGCGGGTCCGATGGATTCTGGCAGCGCCGCGTGGTCCGACCGATCCATGCCCAACTCACCCAAGGGGTCGCACCTGAAACCATCGCGCGGACCTTCGCCGTGGGCACCGTCTGTTCGCTGTTTCCCTTTCTCGGTTTCACCACCCTCCTGAATCTGGGCGCCGGCCTCGCGTTCCGGATGAATCATCCGATCCTGCAAACCTTGAATCAACTCCTCGGACCCGTGCAGCTCGTCCTTATTCTGGTTTACGTGCGAGGCGGGGAGTTGCTGTGGGGTGCAACTGGCGAGCGGTTCGCGGTCACTGAGATGCTGCAGACGTTTCGCGACAAATCCTTCGGAGAATTTCTGGCGCGCTTCGGCTGGGCAGGCGTGCACGCCTTCACCGCCTGGCTCATCACCGCGCCGCTGATCATGGCCGTCGTTTACCTGACGGCGCGTCCGCTGCTCGCGCGCCGCGGGAAAAAATCCCTCGCATGAACCCGCTCCTGCTCGCGGCCGGCGCCACGGCCGCCCTCTGCGTCGCGTTCGCCGCGTGCTATTTCCTGGCGCGCCGCTTGAACAACTACGGCGTAGTCGACATCGCGTGGTCGTATGCGTTCGCCGCGCTCGCCACCCTCTATGCGCTGGCCGGTGCGGGCTGGTCTGTGCGGCGCGCGCTACTCGCGACGATGGTGTGCATCTGGAGTCTTCGTCTGGGCACCCACCTGTTGATTCGCGTGGCGAAGCATCACCCGTCCGAAGACACCCGCTACGCCCAGCTGCGGCGCGACTGGTCGGCCAATTTCGCGACAAAGATGTTTGGTTTTTTCCAGCTCCAAGCCGTTTCGGTTGTGCTGCTCGGCACTGCTTTTCTGGTGAGCACCGCGCATCGCGCGCCGCAGCTCCATCCGCTCGAGATCGCTGGCGCGCTGCTCTGGCTCGTCGCCATCAGCGGGGAAGCACTGGCCGATGCTCAGCTCGCCGCGTTCAAACGATCGTCGCCCCCGCGCGGCTCCGTTTGCGCGGTCGGCCTGTGGCGTTACAGCCGCCATCCGAATTATTTTTTCGAATGGCTGATCTGGGTGGCCTATGCGCTCTTCGCGTGCACTGCGCCCTGGGGCTGGCTGGGCCTCGTCGGGCCCGTGGGAATTCTCTATCTGTTACTGCGCGTCACGGGCATTCCCATGACCGAGGAGCAGAGTCTCCGCAGCAAGGGCGACGCGTATCGACGTTACCAGGACACCACGAGCGCGTTTTTCCCGTGGTTTCCAAAAAAGGCCACGACACCCTGAGCCGCGGCCCGGGGCGTTTCGACAGCATTTCGGTGGTAAAGGAATGTCACCCCGGGGAACGGACGCCCACCTGCAGGTCCAGCTTCCTGACTATGGGCGTTACGCTGCCCCGGAGTGACAAAGTTAAGGGAAAAGGGGAAATGCCATCCGAAGGGGCCGACCGGCTCAGGTGGCAGGCGCCAGGGTGAAATAGAAAGTCGCGCCGTGATCCACCACGGACTCGGCCCAAACGCTGCCGCCGTGCCGTTGCACAATTTTCTGCACGATCGCCAGGCCGATGCCGGTGCCGTCGAACTCCTCCCGTCGATGGAGCCGCTCGAAGACACCGAAGAGCCGGCTGTAATATTTCATGTTAAAGCCGACCCCGTTGTCTTTGACGTAATACACGGTGGGCGACCGGTCCGCGACGCACCCAATCTCGATCTCTGTCTTCGCACACTGCGAAGTGAACTTCACGGAGTTGGAAACCAGGTTCACCAGCACCTGCAAAACCATCGCCGGATCGCCTTTCGCCGGCGGGAGCACGCCAACCTTGAAATCGATCTGCCGCTTCGCATCGACCTGAATGGTGGCGATCGCCTCACGGGCGATCGCCGTCATCACCACGGTCTCCTGCTTCACGTCTTTGCGCGCCACGCGGAAAAACGCCAGGAAGTCGTCCATCAGCTGCGTCATCCGGCCGCTGTTGCGCTGAATGGTCCGCACCATCTTGAGCGTTTCAGGCGTCACCTCGCCCGCCTCGCCGCCCACGATCATTTCCGAATAAGCGCTGATCGAGCGCAGGGGGGTCCGGAGGTCATGCGCCAGCGAATAGGAGAACGACTCCAGCTCCTGGTTCAGGAGCTGCAAGCTGAGCGTGCGCTGCTCGAGATCGGCGTTGAGGCGCTGAATCTCGTTCTCGCGCTCGCGGCGCTCCGTCATGTCGCGGGCAAAGATATAGAGCAGCCCTTCCGCCGCGAAGGGAGCAATCGTCCAGCCCAGCCAGTGGTAACTGCCGTCCCTGGCCCGGAAACGATTCTCGAAATAGAGCGGCGTATCCGCCTTCAGGATATTGCCGATGGTCTCGTTGGCCGCGACCAGATCGTCCGGATGGATGAACTCCTGCAACGCATGGCCGTGCAGCTCGGCATCCGTGTAGCCCAGCGTTTTCTCCCACGTCGGATTCGTCTGCGTGAAATTGCCTCGATAATCCGAGATCGCCAGCAGCTCGATCGAGAGACGGAAGAAATGGTTCCGCCGGGTTTCCCACTCCAGCCGCACGTTCGTCTCGTCCAGCTTGCGCTGCATCCGCTCTTCTTCCGCCCGCCGGAGCGCCTCGGCCTGTCGGTGGATTTCGCGATTCTTCTTCGCCAGCTCCACGAAGACCGAAACTTTCGAGCGCAGCACCTCCGGCGTGACCGGAGTGAAGAGATAATCCACCGCGCCCAACGAGTAGCCCCGATACACTTCGATGTCCGCCGTGCTGAACGACGTGATGAAAATGATCGGGGTATGCGCGCTCGAGCGGCGTTGACGGATCAACGTGGCCGTCTCGAACCCGTCCATCGCCGGCATGTTGATATCGAGGAGAATCACCGCGAACTCCCGCTTCAACACGAGCCGCAGCGCCTCACTCCCGGATTCCGCCTTCACCACCGTCTGACCGAGATCCTCCAGCGCGGCTTCGAGCGCGAGCAGTTTGTCGGGCGTGTCGTCCACCAAAAGGATCTCGATCGGATCAGCCAGCGAACTCGCCGCCAGGCCCGGATTCCCTTTCGGAGGCGAAATCATCTCCACCGGATCGAGGAATCCGGCGATCGTTCCATTGCTCGTGCGCACCGCAGAGCCCGCGCGCGTCGGCGCTTCGGCCGACGCACTCCCGTCGTGCCGATCGGCCGCGTCCAGCTCTGTGCCCGCCTGGTGACGTTGCGAAGTCTTCTTATTCAACGGTGAAGCCAGATGCGGAGGAGTGAGAGCAAGTGTTCCGTGTCGACCGGCTTTGCGATGTAATCGGAGGCGCCCGCCTCGATGCACTTCTCTTTGTCGCCTTTCATTGCCTTGGCCGTGAGCGCCAGGATGGGCAGATCGCGGTAGCGTTCCATCGCACGAATCCGCCGCATGGTCTCATACCCGTCCATCTCTGGCATCATGATGTCCATGAGAATCACGTCGAATTCGTCGCTCGTGTTTTCGAGCATCTTGATCGCGTCGCGGCCGTTTTCCGAGGAACGGATGTCGACTTCGTAACGCTCCAGGAAGGACGTCATCGCGAAGATGTTTCGCATGTCGTCATCGACGATCAGCGCCTTTTTGCCTGCCAGGACGTCGCCATCCTTATGCAGACTCTCGACCAGCTTGCGCTTGTCGGCGGGCAGTTTGCCGACGTTGCGGTGAAGGAAGAGGGCGGTCTCATCGAAGAGCCGCTCCGGCGATTGCACATCTTTCAGGATGACCGTGCGCGCGAGGCGTTTCATTTCCTCGACTTCCTTCTTCGGCATGTCGCGGCCGGTGTGGACCACGATTGGCAGGTTGCCGAATCCGGCCGCCTTCACTTCTTCGATGAACTTCGAGCCCGCCATGTCCGGCAACCCGAGATCGAGCACGACGCAGTCGAAGGTTTGCTGCTTCAACAGGTCGAGGCCCTCCTGCCCCGTGCCCACCGCGAAGGTGTGCACGTCGGAATTGCCGATCAGCTCGATGGTGCTGTTGCGCTGCACCTCGTTGTCCTCGACCAGGAGGAGGTTTTTGACGGGGCGTTCGATAAACTTCTGCAACGCCACAAACGTCTCCGCCAGGCGGTTCTGCTGCACGGGTTTGGCCACGTGCGAGAGCGCGCCGTATTTGAGGCCCATGTCATCGCTGTCCGTCCCGGACAGAATCATCACGGGAATGTGGCGCGTCGTGGGATCGTCCTTCAAGCGATAGAGCACGCGGCGGCCGTCGATATCCGGCAGCATGATGTCCAGCGTGATGGCGCTGAAATTATGCTCGCGCGCGAGTTGCAAGGCATCGCTGCCCCGCGTCGCGACCACCCCCTTGAAACCGTGCGTGCGGGCCATTTCAAGTATCTGAGTGGCGAATACCGGGTCGTCCTCGACGATGAGCACGGAGCGATCGTCGTCGCCGATAATATCACGGTCATCTTCGATCGAAACGGCGTTGGCCGCGACGGGCACGAGTTCCCGGGTGACCCGCTGCGATTGCGTCCCGGGCGAGCCGGAGGGTGCCAGGAGGTAGGAGGAGGATTCCACCCGTTCCGCCGAGCCGATGACCGTCGGCAGATAAAGCGTGAACGTCGATCCCTCGCCCACCGTGGAGATAAGTTGAATTTCACCACCGAGCAGCCGGGCGATTTCGCGGGAAATCGAGAGACCGAGACCCGTGCCGCCATATTTGCGATTGGTCGAACCGTCCGCCTGCTGGAATGCCTCGAAGATAATCTGCTGCTTGTCCGGCGGGATGCCGATACCGGTGTCGCGCACCCGGAAGGCCACGACTTCTTGCGCGCCACCGAGGGTGGCGTGATCAAAGGACCAGCCCGACTTGGCGATCTCGATTTTGAGCGTGACGCGCCCGCGCTCGGTAAACTTGAACGCGTTCGAAAGCAGGTTCTTGAGGATCTGCTGGAGCCGCTTGGCGTCCGTGCGCACCACGCGGGGCAGCGCCGATTCGAGATCGACGGCGTATTCCAGTTTCTTGTGTTCCGCGATCGGGGCGAAGGTGCGCTCCACATAGTCCTTGAGATCCTGGACCTTGAGATCGCTGACCTCGACCGAGACGGTGCCGGACTCGATCTTCGCGAGGTCGAGAATGTCGTTGATGAGGCGGAGCAAGTCCTGACCCGACGAGTGGATTGTCTTGGAGAACTCGATCTGCTTCGGCGTAAGATTCCCGTCCTTGTTGATGCAGAGCTGGTCGGAAAGGATGAGCAGCGAATTGAGCGGGGTGCGCAATTCGTGCGACATGTTCGCGAGGAACTCGGACTTGTATTTGGACGTGAGGGCGAGCTGCGCGGCCTTTTCCTCGAGCGCGCGGCGGGCCTGTTCCACCTCCATGTTCTTCTTTTCCACCTCGACGTTCTGCTCGGCGAGCAGCTTCGCTTTGTCTTCCAGCTCGAGGTTGGTCTTCTGCAACTCTTCCTGCTGCGACTGCAGCTCTTTCGCGAGCGACTGCGACTGCTTGAGGAGATCCTCTGTGCGCATGTTCGCCTCGATCGTGTTCAACACGATGCCGATCGATTCCGTGAGCTGGTCGAGGAAGATTTGGTGCGTCGGGCTGAACTGCTCGAACGAGGCGAGCTCGATGACCGCCTTCACCTGGCCTTCGAACAGCACGGGGAGCACGATCAGGTTGAGCGGCGTCGCCTCGCCGAGGCCGGACGAAATCTGCACGTAATCCGACGGCACTTTCGTCAACAGGATGCGCTCCTTTTCGAGTGCGGCCTGGCCGACGAGCGTCTCGCCGAGTTTCAAGTCGAACGACGAATGCTTGCGGGCGCGGAACGCATACGACGCCAGCAAGTGGAGGCGCGGCTCCTCACCCGAGGTGATCATCGTGTAGAACACGCCGTGCTGCGCGCCGACGACCGGCGCCAGCTCGGACAAGATGAGCTTACCGACCGTCAGGAGGTCCTTCTGGCCTTGGAGCATGCGCGAGAACTTCGCCAGGTTGGTCTTCAGCCAGTCCTGCTCGGCGTTCTTTTGCGTCGTCTCCTTCAGGTTGCGGATCATCTCGTTGATGTTGTCCTTGAGCGCCGCGACTTCGCCGGACGCCTCAACCTTGATGGAGCGGGTCAAATCACCCTTCGTCACCGCCGTCGCCACCTCGGCGATGGCGCGGACCTGAGTGGTGAGATTGGCCGCGAGCTGATTCACGTTGTCGGTGAG
>JANPIT010000127.1:0-19611 GCA_031425115.1 Opitutaceae bacterium
CGACTGCCATAACTCAAACAACACCCGACGGGCCTTGTGCTCCATTTGCTGCAGTTGCGGGCTCTCGAAGATGATGTCGTTCGCCATCTTCTTGTAGAACGCCGCCTCCCGTTCCGCCGTGGGCGCGACCACCAATTCGAAGCGGTAACGATTGGTCTGCGCCGACATGAAGTTCCGCCGTTCGCGCAACCGGCACGCGGTGATGAAGGCCCCGACTCGCTGGGAAAACGCGCTTTCCAGCCGGTCCCCCCGGATCGCGGTGAAAAGATGGTCCAACCAGCGCTGCCGCTCGCCATCCAGCGCTTCGCCGGCGGCCCAACGCTCGATGCGCTCAATCGTAAGAAAGCCAGCCGTCACCCCATCGGTGATATCGTTGAGCGAGTAAGCCGCATCGTCGGCCCAGTCCATGATCTGGCATTCGACGCTTTTGAGCGCGTTGAGCTTTTCGTGCTGATGCAATTCCGCCGGAATCGCCGTGCCGCCGAACACAAACGCGCGATGGCGTTCCTGCGGATCGTAGAGGAAATGATTCGTGGGGGGGGTGGGAAACTCGCGGAAGAGTTTTTTGTATTTGAGCACGCCATCCAGCAGCGCCCGCGTCGGCGCCATGCCGCGCACGCCGCTTTCATTTTGATAAATGGTTTCGGTCAGGAGATGGAGCGTCTGCGCGTTCCCCTCGAAGCCGCCCCACTTCACCATCAATTCCTGCAACGTGCGCTCCCCGGAATGCCCGAACGGCGGGTGCCCGAGATCGTGCGCCAAACAGACCGCCTCGACCAGATCGCTATCGATGGCGAAATCCGCGCGCAGGGGCTCACCGCGCGAATATAAATAGGCACAGATCGAGCGACCGATTTGCGCCACCTCCATCGAGTGCGTCAGCCGCGTCCGGTAGAAATCGTATTCACCCGAGAGGAAAACCTGCGTCTTCGACTGCAATTTCCGAAACGCGTGCGCGTGGATAATCCGGTCGCGATCGATCTGGAACGGCGTCCGGTAATCGCGCTTCCGCACGCCGCCGAGCGGTTCGCTGTCGAACGCGTTGTAGAACCGGTTTTGCATCGCAATCGTTTCGACACGAACGACGCCCCTCGCACGACGCAACCCCTATGTGCCCCCCAATCCTGCGCGTCGACACGCGGAGGCCCTGCCAGGATTTTCCGGCGCTTCATCGGCCAACCGTCCGCGAAGATAATTCCGCCAACGTCTTGAATCGCGCCCGCGGTTGCGTTGAACTCCGGCCACTCCCCCGTCCGCCCCGACGATGCCCCACGCCACCTTCAGCACCCCGCTAGGCACCTGCGCGATTGCCTGGACCGACGCCGGTCTCACGCGCTTCCTCCTGCCCGATCCGGAACGCCGCGCCGGCGGCAACACCGAGGCGGATCCACCGTCGTGGGTCCGCGATATCATCGAACGCGTGAAACGCCACCTCGCCGGCGAGGCGCAGGACTTTGCCGACGTGCGCTATGACTTCGGACGCGTTCCGGAGTTCGTGCGCAGCGTGCTGCGTGCCACGCTCAACGTGAAAGCGGGGCACACCGCCACTTACGGAGAGCTGGCAACCGCGATCGGCCAGCCACCGGCAGCGAGTCGCGCCGTCGGCAGCGCGCTTGGCGACAATCCCTGGCCCCTCCTAATTCCCTGCCACCGCATCGTCGCGGCCACCGGTAAAATGACAGGCTTCTCAGGGCCGGGCGGCGTCGCCACGAAGGTCCGCTTGCTCGCCCTCGAAGGCGCTCAACTCCTCGCGGAGTGAGGCGGCGCTTTTGACGCGGGCGCGTCTTCGGCAACCCCGTCCCTAAAAGGCTGGGCGGAGTCGTAGAAATTAGCCGCTGCCGGCCCCGGCAACAGCCGGTGCACCTCTTTCGTCACCCGCCGCACCGAGACGCGCAGCCGCAAGCGGCGCCGTGCGAAACTGCGATTGTAAGGATGCGAGTGATAGTCCGCGAGGTCCTCGGCTAATCCGGTGGCACGGGTTAAACGCCCGACATCGCAGATCAGATCGTAATCCGCCATGAAGTAGTCTGGCGACACGAGCTTGAGAAACGGTGTCAACATCCAGGCTCGAGATGCAAACAGCGCCGAAACATGGATTGCACGTAGCCATCCGCCGTCACGCCGTAACAACTGCAGTAATTTTCCGCGAACGTCGCCATGATCGGCTCTCAAGCACAAAGCCAGCCACCAGAGCTCGAATTTCGACTGCTGCACACCGGCCATGAGGCGGTCGGCTTCGGATTTGTTTCGCGCCGCGTATTCGTTACGGTGCCCGGCTCATGCGCCCATCGTCTATGCGAGCCATTGCAAAACTTCGGCCCGGCCCTGGTGTTCAACTCACCGAAGTGCCCGTGCCGACGCCCGGTATCAACGACGTCCTGATCAAGGTGAAGAAGACGTCCATCTGCGGCACCGATGTCCACATCTACAATTGGGACGCCTGGGCCGAGAAAACGATCAAGTGCCCCATGGTGATCGGCCACGAATTCGTCGGCGTGATCGCCGAGATCGGCTCCAATGTGCAGGGCTTCAAACCCGGCGACCTCGTCGATGGCGAAGGCCACATCGTCTGCGGTCGCTGCCGCAACTGCCTAGCCGGTCGCCGCCACCTCTGCAAAAACACCCAGGGCGTGGGCGTGAATCGCGACGGTGCGTTTGCCGAATATCTCTGTATACCCGCCTCCAACGCCGTCCACGTCGACCCGGCGATCTCGCTCGATGTCCTCTCGTGCTTCGATCCGCTCGGCAACGCCGTGCACACCGCGCTCCAATACGATCTCGTCGGCGAGGACATCTTGATTACCGGGGCGGGCCCAATCGGCTGCATGGCAACAGCCGTCGCGAAACAAGCCGGCGCGCGCCAAGTGGTTGTCACCGACGTCAACCCCGACCGCCTCGCGCTCGCCAAGCGCATGGGTGCAACCCGCGTCGTTGACGTCTCCAAGGAAAAATTACCCGACGTGCAGCGCGAACTCGGCATGAAAGAGGGCTTCGACGTCGGGCTGGAGATGTCCGGCAATCCACAAGCGCTGAGCGACATGATCGACAACATGTTTCACGGCGGCCGCATCGCCCTGCTCGGTATCATGCCCGGCGCCGCCGCGATCGACTGGAACAAGGTCGTTTTCAACATGCTCACGATCCGGGGCGTCTACGGCCGCGAGATGTATGAGACGTGGTATAAGATGACCGCGCTGATCCAGAGCGGCCTCGATATCTCGCCCGTCATCACGCACCGCCTGCCGTTCACGGAATTCCAGCACGGCTTCGATCTCATGCGCTCCGGCCGCAGCGGAAAAATCGTGCTCAACTGGGAGTGAAAACTTAAACGCGGAGTTCGCGAAGAGCGCAGAGAAGAATCTTTCGACCCCTCGGTTTCTCCGCGTTCTCCGCGAGCTCCGCGTTTTATAAAATGACTTCCGCCTTTCACCGCCATATCACCAAAATCCTCGACGAGATCGAGGCCGCCGGCCTGCACAAGCGCGAACGCGTCATCGTTACTCCGCAAGGCGCGCAGGTATCCGTCACCGGCGGACGCCCGGTGCTGAATTTTTGCGCCAATAATTATCTCGGGCTCGCGAATCACCCGGAAATCGTGCGCGCCGCGCACGCCGCCCTCGATCGCTGGGGCTACGGCCTTTCGTCCGTGCGCTTCATTTGCGGCACCCAGGAGATCCACAAAGAACTCGAGGCGAAACTCAGCGCGTTTCTCGGCGCAGACGACACGATCCTCTATGGCTCATGCTTCGACGCCAACGGCGGCGTTTTCGAAACGCTGCTCACCGCCGAAGACGCCGTGATCAGCGACGAGCTGAACCACGCGTCGATCATCGACGGCATCCGGCTCTGCAAGGCGCAGCGGTTTCGCTACAAAAATTGCGACATGGCCGACCTTGAGGCGAAGTTGCGTGAAGCCGACGCGGCGAAGGCTCGCTTCAAATTGATTGTGACCGACGGCGTGTTTTCGATGGACGGCTTCATCGCCCCCCTGCGCGAGATCTGCGACCTCGCCGACCGCCACGGTGCCTTGGTGATGATCGACGACAGCCATGCCGTTGGCTTCATGGGCAAAACCGGGCGCGGCACCCACGAGCACTGCGGCGTCATCGAGCGCATCGACCTCATCAGCGGCACGCTCGGCAAGGCGCTCGGCGGAGCGAGCGGCGGCTACATTGCAGGCCGGCAGGAAATCGTCGACCTGCTGCGCCAGCGCTCACGGCCGTATTTATTTTCGAATACACTGGCGCCGGTAATCACCGCGGCGTCGCTCGCCACGCTGGACTTGATCACTCGCTCCACCGCGCTGCGCGACCAGCTGGAAACCAACACGGCCTTCTTCCGGCACGGCCTCGCCGCCGCCGGCCTCGTGATCAAGCCGGGGACTCACCCGATCGTGCCCGTCATGCTGGGCGATGCCGCCCTTTCCCAGCGCTTCTCCGCGCGCATGCTGGAGAAAGGGGTGTATGTCGTGGGCTTCTTCCACCCCGTGGTCCCTCAGGGCGCGGCCCGGATCCGCACCCAGGTGAGCGCGGCACACCGTCGCGCGGATTTGGAGTTTGCTATCGCAGCTTTTGCCGACGTGAAACGGGAACTCTCTGTCTAATTCCATGCCTGCCTCGATTCCCGCCTCGACCTTCCGCCGACTTGAGCAAGCCGCCCGAGCCGCGGCGCGCACGTCCTATTCGCCGTATTCACAATTCAAAGTCGGCGCCGCCGTGCTCGCCGGATCTGGAAAAATCTACGCGGGCTGCAACGTCGAGAACGCATCCTACGGCCTCTGCAACTGTGCCGAGCGCACCGCTATTTTCACCGCCGCCACCGCCGGGGAACGCCAAATCAAGGCCGTCGTCGTCTACACGCCAACGCCTGCGCCTACCATGCCGTGCGGCGCCTGTCGCCAGGTGATCAACGAATTTGGATCCGCGGCCGCCATCATCAGCGTCTGCGATTCTACTCAGCGCATCGCGACGACGCTCCCCCAATTGCTCCCGGAAGCTTTCGGTCCCGGGAACTTGCGGGCAGAACCGAGTCCCCGCCGCCCGCGCTCGCGCCGCTGAGCCGTCAGCCAATCTTCGTGTGGCCTGCCGCCACCAGCACCGCGAGGGCGTCTTGGAACACGTCGCCCTTCACCAGAAAATAATCGGTATCGTAGGTGGCGATCGAGAGCAGGCTGATGCCCGCTTTGGCCAGCGGCGTCGCCAGTGACGCGAGCACTCCCACCGCGGTAAACGGAAACGGTCCAACCAATTTCAATACGCGCCAATCGCGCTCCGCGCGCACATCGGCCGGCACGCGCTCGACCGGGCAAATGATCGCAAGCTCATCGGCGGTGAACGTGATGTTCACAAACGGCCCAGCTGCCCAGGCGGGCACCGCTGATTCCGCATTCAACCGGCAGACCGCATACCGGCCCGGCAGCGCGCGAAACCGCTGGCCTGGCTGTTTGGCCCTCATGCGCCGGAAAAGAAATCGCGCACGGTGGTCGCCACCTGAGCGCGCGGCACTTCGATTTCCGTGCGCTGCATCAGGTCGCGCATCTTCACCACGCCTTTGGCCAACTCGTCCCCGCCGTAGATCAGCGCGAGCTTCGCGCCCGACTCGGCCGCGGCCTTGAACTGCTTTCCGAACGCCACCTCCTTCAGCGGATAATCCACCCGAAAGCCCGCCGCGCGCAACGCAGAGATATCGGCAAAAGCCTCGTGCCGCTCTTTCTCGCCGCCCACCACGCAATACACATCCGGTGCCTGCACGAAGCTTGGCATCAATCCGCGCGCTTCGAGCAACAAACTCGTCGTCACATCGCCGATCGCGAAACCCACGGCGGGCAGCGCCGGTCCGCCTAATTTCTCCACCAAATCATCGTAACGCCCACCGCCCGCGAGTGCGCGCAGTTCCCCTTTCCGATCAAAGGCCTCGAAGACAAAACCGGTGTAGTAAGCGAGACCTCGCACGACGCTGAGATCGACCCCTATGTAAGGCCCGAGGCCCATCGCCTCCAAGCCGGATAAGAGCTTTTTCCAGTCCGCAAAACGCGCAGCCAACTTCGGATTCGAATAGGCGGCCAGAGTCGCCTCCAACGCCGCGAGCGAGCGCACCTGGAGAAACGACTCGATTGCGGATTTAAGCCGCTCGTCGCGCGGCCCGAATTGCTCGTCGTAGCGCGAGAAATCCTGTTTATCGATCGCGCCGAGCAGGACGCGCACGCGTTGGTCATCCAATCCCAGTGCCTCGAGAAAATAGAACCACAGGTTTCGATCGCTCAGCCGCACATAAAAATCCTGCTCCGTCAGCCCAAACGCCCGAAAGCATTGCACGAGCATCGCAATCAACTCGATCTCCGCCTCGGGTCCCGGCTCGCCAAAAATATCGGCGTTATACTGGAAAAAAGCCCGCAGCCGCCCCTTCTGGGCGCGTTCGTAGCGGTAAAACTCCGCGACGCTAAACCACTTGATCGGTCGCTTGAGCGCGCTCGCCTTGGCGCCGACCAAACGGCACACGGTGGGCGTCATCTCGGGCCGGAGTGCCACTTCGCGGCCGCCCTTGTCCGTGAAACTAAAAAGCTGCGCCTCAATCTCGTCGCCCGACTTCGCCTTATAGAGGTCGAGCGGTTCGAGCACAGGCGCGTCGTATTCGGCGAAACCGAACGTCCCCGCAGTTTGACGCCACACGCGGAACACATGGTTCCGACGGGCAAAGTCTTCGGGATAGAACTCGCGAAAGCCCGGCAGGGTCTGGAACGTGGCCATGAAGGCCGAATCGTTGCGAAGCCGCGGCGCGCAGCGCGACTAAAAACAGCGTCCGCGCCTCCCGAGAGGCGCGGGCTTTAGCTACGGAGAGCCCCGGCTCTGGTGGAGGGGCCAAGCCCCATCGCACCTTCTCTGAGTTTACGTCGTGGGGGTCGTCGGCTGCGAAATCCCCTGCAGCTTGGCCAGATCAAGCTTCT
The DNA here is from genome assembly GCA_031425115.1 of Opitutaceae bacterium. Taxonomy (GTDB): domain Bacteria; phylum Verrucomicrobiota; class Verrucomicrobiia; order Opitutales; family Opitutaceae; genus ER46. Next base: position 6,944 of record JANPIT010000127.1, read on the forward strand.
TCAGCTGCTGCTTCAGGATCTTACCCGACTTAAACTTCACCACCGCGCGCTGCGGGATAATTACCTCTGCCTCAGGCTTGTTAGGATTTCGGCCGATGCGTTGCTTACGCACCTGCACTTCCAGAACACCGAAGTTGCGCAACTCGACGTTGCGGCCGTTCGCGAGGGCTTTTTGAATGATATCGAGCGTTTGCTGCACGGTATCAACGATCTGTTTCTGGGGAAAACCGGATTTCCGGTAAATCTCCAGGACAATTTCACGTTTGGTCAGGTTAGACATAGGGGTTCCTTTGATTGAGGCCCGTTGGATCCAGTTTTTGAATCTGAAGCGGCTTAAATTATTTACGATCTACACATTGCGTCAACTCATATGACCAGTTTGCGTTCCAGCCGTTCCTCCGCGATCCCTATCCGAACAATGCCCGATCCCGTCGCCGTCAACTCCATGTTCGGGCGCATCGCGCGCCGATATGACCTCGCCAACCTGATCCTGTGTGGGGGCATAGACCGCTGGTGGCGGAAAAAGTTGGTGCGTGCCGTGCGGAAATATTCGCCAAGTGATGTTTTGGACCTTGCGACGGGCAGCGGCGACGTCGCGTTTGCCCTGAGCCAGGGCCTGGCCAATACCACGAAAATCGTGGGCATGGATTTCTGCCAACCCATGCTGGATCAAGCGATTGACCGGAAGAGCGCCGCTGGCCCGGGATGCTATGTTAACGTCTCGTTTCAGCCCGGCGATGGCCTCGCTCTCCCACTCCCCAATCACTGCGTGGATGCAGTCACTATTTCTTTCGGACTGCGTAATTTGGCCGACCGCGCGCGTGGCTTGTGTGAAATGCGCCGGGTGCTACGGCCCGGCGGGCACCTCTTCGTCTTGGAGTTCTCCCAACCTCACGCGTGGTTTCGACCTCTGTATTATTTTTACCTGCGGCGGGTGCTCCCGCACATTGCCGGTTGGGTGACAGGCGACCGCGACGCCTACGTTTATCTGAACGATACCATCAGTGAGTTTCCAGATCGCGCCGCGCTCACTCGAGAAATCCAAGCCGCGGGCTTTGCCCAGGTCCGGGCGGTTCCGATGACCCTCGGAATCGTCGCGCTCCACGAAGCGGCCGCCTGACGGGTCGGACGCGTCTCAGCTAAATGACTTGCCGCATCCACACGTGCTTTGCGCGTTGGGATTCTTGATTTCAAACCCCTTCCCGTGCAGGCCGTCGTCGAAGTCGATCGATGAACCGCTCATGTAAGCGAGACTCGTCGGATCGATGATCAGCGGCACACCTTCACTCTCCAGTTGCGTGTCGTCCGGCTTCGGTTCGTCGAAAGACATCCCGTATTGAAAGCCAGAGCAGCCGCCGGTCTCCACTAACACGCGAAGCCGTTTCTCCGGTGCCTGTAACTCGGTGTGCATCGTGCGCACTTGCTGCGCGGCGCGCGGCGTCAAAGTGATCATTCTGGGGCGAACGTAGGGTCGGCGCGGACTCTGTCAAACGACCCTGCAGCAAATTTCACGCCGGATCCGGAATGCGCTCTTGCCAGTTCCCCTGCCCGAATATTTCTTCAACCCTCGGTGGCGTCGATCAAACACATTTTCAACGAGCTCCATTATGAGATGACCCGCAAGATCGCCGACGGCGGTATGGGCGTGGTTTACGAGGCAGAACAATTGGGCGCGGGAAATTTTCGCAAAGTCGTCGCGGTGAAACTGATTCGCGAAGAGTATTCCGCGATCGAGGAGTTCCAGAATAATTTCATCGGCGAGGCCCGCTTGGTCGCCGATCTGATTCACACGAACATCGTCCAGACCTACCATCTGGGACAGGTGGGCGGGCAATATTTCATGGTGATGGAATTTGTTCGAGGTGTGAATCTCGAGCAGTTCCTCGAGGAGCACCGCAAACAGAACAAACCTGTCCCCATCGATCTGGCGGCGTTTATCGTGTCACGCGTCGCCCGGGGGCTCACCTACGCTCATTCGAAATGCGATCGCGAGGGGCGGCACCTCAACATCGTGCACCGCGACATCGGCCCGAAAAATGTCATGGTCGCGTTCGAGGGCGACGTGAAGCTCACGGACTTCGGCATCGCGAAGGCCCTCGACCTGATGTATAACGAGGAAGGCAAGGTGATCGCCGGCAAAGACGAATACCTTTCCCCGGAGCAGGCGAGTTACGCCATTACCGACGCGCGCGCAGACCTGTTTCCCCTCGGCATCGTGTTGACGGAGCTTCTGCTGGGAAAAAATCTGTTTCGCTCCTCGGACCGCGCCCAGTCGCGCCGGAATATCCTCACGATGGCAATTCCGCAGTTCGCGACGCTGCGTCCCGAGGTGGAGCCACGCCTTGAAGCGATCATCCAGCGCGCACTTACCCGGGATCGCGACAAGCGCTACCAGTCGGCAACCGACATGCTCACCGACCTCGAACTTTACCTCTACAGCGACCGCTACGGCCCCACCAACGAGAAGCTCGGTGTCTACCTGAAAGATCTCTACGGCGTCCGCGATCCTGTCATCCCTTCGCTTTCCCGTTCCCCCATCTGAGATGAACCTCGTTTGTTTTCATCTACATGAGCGGGCCCGGATTTAGCCACGAGCTACGGCAGAGGCAGACGCAGTCGCTGGTGCTTGCACCGCAACTGCGACACTCGCTGAAAATTCTTCAGGTCGCCGCGTTGGATTTGCGGTCGGTCATCCAGGAAGAACTGCAAAGCAATCCCACGCTCGAGGAGTTGCCGATGGAAGGCGTCAGCCTCGACAAAACAGGCGACGAGCACGGGGACGAACACGGCGGTGCAGAAGGGGCGGGCGACGCGCACCATAACTCCGAATCGAACGCCCCGACGGACCAGACTGTCGGCGAGCCGAAGCGCGACGAGATGGATTTTTCGAAGGGCAAGGAATTCGAAATTCTCGGTAAGATGGACGAGGACTGGCGCGACCACATGGCCAGCGTCGGCGGCACGCAGCCCTATACCTCGGAAGACGCCGAGCGCCGGCAGCACTTCTTCGACTCGCTCGTCAGTGAGACGTCACTGCAGGAACACTTGATGCAACAGGCGGAGATGGCGGATATGACCCCGCCCGCCTTGGAGGCAATGAAACATCTCGTCGGGAGTCTCGACGACCGCGGTTTTCTCACGCAAACGCCCTCGGACGTCGCGCTCCAAACCGGGCTTCCCCTGGACGCGGTGCAAGAGGCACTGAAGGTCCTCAAATCCTTCGATCCCGCTGGAATCGGTGCGAAGGATCTGCAGGATTGTCTGCTCTGCCAACTCGCCGCGAAAGGCCGGGCCGGCTCGCTCGCTTCGCGCATGATTCGCGATTATTTCGAGCTGCTCACCCGCCGGCGCATTCCCGAGCTTGCCCGCAAGCTTGGCGCCGACGCGGACGACGTGCAGTCCGCCATCGAGGAGATCGGCAAACTCGACCCAGCGCCCGGCCGCCGTTTCGCCGAAGACAACAATCGCGTCGTCGTGCCGGATGTCACCGTCGAGCGCGACGATGACGAGTGGAAGATCATCCTCAACAGCGACTACATTCCGCGTCTCCGGATTTCCAGCACGTATCGCGATCTCATCGCCAAAGGCACGCTGACGAAGGACGAGCGCGACTATCTGCGCGAGCGGATGCGCTCGGGCAAATTCCTCATCGACTCCATTGAACAGCGCCAACGCACGATCGAGCGCATCACGCGCGAGATCATCAACGCGCAGAAGGAATTTTTTCAAAATGGCGTGTCCGCGCTGAAGCCGCTGACGATGACCCAAATCGCCGACGTCGTCGGCGTGCACGAGACGACGGTCAGCCGCGCCATCGCCAACAAGTTCATCCGCACGCCCCATGGCGTCTTCGATTTCAAATACTTCTTCACGCCCGGCTACCAGGCCGAGAGCGGCGCCTCCGTTTCCAACACGAGCGTGAAGGAGATGATCGCGGACCTGATCAACATGGAGGACAAGGGCGGCCCACTCAGCGATCAGGAGCTCGTGGCGAAGCTCCAGGAAAAGGGCATCACCATCGCCCGCCGCACCGTCGCGAAATACCGCGAAGAGCTCGGCATCCTCCCGAGCAATCTGCGGCGGGATTACAAGTGATCCGTCAGTCGCTCGAGGCGGGCGTCATTGTTTCCCGGCGACGGTCCTCCGAAGCCAGTGAATAATCCGCACGCCATTTCGAAGGCGCGGTGTATTGGATTCTTCGCTACGCACTGACCGACACGCTAAAAGCGCGCTGCTCTTACGCGAGCGTAGCGCTCGGCTCGATCCGCAGCGCGAGTCCGTCGGCGTTACCCGCCGCCGCCGCGCGATCTGCCCAGGCCGCGAACGCAATCATGCCGGCGTTATCACCGGTATGTTTCGGCTGGGCCGCGAGGAATGGCACGCGCGCCCGCTCCGCCTCGCCGCCGATCGCAGCTCGCAGCGCACGATTGTTCGCGACGCCACCCGAGACGCCGAGACTGCGATACGCACCTTCACCCAGGCGTAATGCCGCGCGGGTTTTGCGCACCAGCGCATCGATCACCGCCTGCTGATAACTCGCGCAGAGATCCGCGCGCTGCGCCTCAATTTGCTCCCGCGACATTTTTTCCAGCAGGTAGCGCAGGCTCGTCTTCAATCCGGAGAAACTGAAATCCAGCTCGTCGCGCCGCCCAATCCCCCGCGGAAAGTCAAACGCGTCCGCCCGCCCGCCCGCCGCGAGTTGCTCCACCAAGGGGCCTCCCGGGTAGCCGAGACCAAGCAGTTTGGCGCCCTTGTCTAACGCCTCGCCCGCCGCGTCATCACGCGTCGATGAAAGCACCGCCAGCCGCCGATCGCCATCGAGCGTGAAGAGCAGCGTGTTACCGCCGGAAACCACCAAGCCGAGGTGGGGCAACAAAGCCGCGAGACGCGCATCAAATTCGGCCGGCGCTTCCGCGTGCAGCGCGACAAACGGCGACCACACGTGCCCGCGCAGATGGTTCACGCCCACCAGCGGTGCGCGCAGCGCGAGCGAGAGCGATTTCGCCGCAGCGACGCCGATCGCAAGGCACGCGGCGAGGCCGGGGCCGTTCGTGACCGCGATCCGGTCCACGTTGGCAAAGCCCACCTCATCGCGCGCGCGCGAAAGTAACGGCGCAAACGTCCGCAAGTGCTCCCGCGTCGCGAGGTCTGGCACCACGCCGCCGTGTTTTTCGTGCAATGCGATCTGGCTGTGCACCCACTCGCCCACCAGCCCCCGCGCGGGGTCGAACAGCGCGACGGCCGTTTCGTCGCACGAGCTTTCAAGCGCGAGGATCATCTACTGCGCAGCGCGCGCGACCGACCTTGCGCCAAACAACCGCACGCCCTTCAACACGGCGACGGCGGTATCGAGTTGGCGATCCACCACGGGCTCAAAGCCGAAACGCTCCTGAAACGCCCGCGGATCCGTGATGTCGGGCCGCGCGCGTTGACGCGCCAGCTTGTTGTCTTCCTCCGGGGTCATCACCACCTCGACGTGCGGTGCGATGCCCTTCTCGTGAATGGTCGCGCCACTCGGCGTGTAATAACGCGCCGTCGTGAGCCGCAAGCCCTCGCCGTTTTCCAGTTTGAACACGGACTGCACCGAGCCTTTGCCGAACGAGCGCTCGCCGACGATCACCGCGCGGCCCGTGTCCTTTAACGCGCCCGTCACGATCTCCGCCGCGCTCGCGCTGCCAGCATTAATCAACACTGCAATCGGCACCGCGATCGGCGGCCCAGACGACTCGGCCTTGAAGTCTTCGCGATCGCTGGGCTTTCGGCCTTTCGTGTAGACGATCAGCTCCCCTTTACGGAAAAACGGTTCCACCACTTCAACGGCCGCATCGAGCAAGCCGCCGGGGTTATTCCGCAGGTCGATGATCAAGCTGCTCGCGCCCTGAGTGAGAAGATTTTCCAGACTGCGTCGAAATTGGCGCGCTGTCTGGTCCGAAAATTCCGTCAGCTGCACATAGCCGATGCCATCGTCCAGCAAACGCACTCCGCGCACGCTCTCGATTTTGATTACCTCGCGGACGAGCGTGAGATTCTGCGTTTGCTGCGGCAAACCAAAGACGAAGAGCCCCACGAGCACCTTCGTCTTTGGTTTGCCGCGGAGCTTGCCCACAATGCCATCGATGTTGCCGCTCGTTTCGACGGCCTTGCCATCAATGCTCACAATTTCATCCCCGCGCTGAATCCCCGCCCGCTCGCTCGGCGACCCCGCGAGCGGAGCGATCACGACGATGCGATTATTGCGCGTCTCCACCTGGATGCCGACGCCGCCAAACTCCCCCGTGAGATCCTCTTCGAAGTCGTCGTTTTCCTTTTTCTCCAAAAACTCCGAATGGGGGTCGAGCGTCTCGACCATACCGTGGAGGGCGCTGCGCGCCAGTTTGTCGTAAGCCGCGGCTTTATCGTCGACGTAGTTTTCGTTCACCAACCGCATCACGTCTTTCACATAACCGGCCGAACGCGAAAGATCGCGACTGGGCCAGAGATTCCAAGCTGCCGCGACGCGCGCTCCCGCCACGGCAAACGCAACGCCCAGCACGGCGCCCGTCGCCAGCGTGAGAATGCGTTTGAACATGCCGGCGACTGTGGGCATCCGCATCGGTTTGTAAATGGGTTCGTCGCCTGACTCTTCGCCCGCCTCGCCCTCACCCGAGTTCCTCCGCGTGTTTCGCGCGCACGCCGATTCCGACGGCACGATGACGTTCGCCCGCTTCATGGAACTCGCGCTCTATCATCCGGCGGTCGGCTATTACCGACGCGACCGGCTGCGCGTCGGCTACGGCCGCGGCACCGATTTCTACACGGCCAGCACCAGCGGCCCGCTGTTTGGCGAACTCGTGGCCGCCGCGACTACGAAACTTCTACGCGACGCCGGACGCGATCCGTCTGCGCATACCTTTGTCGAAATCGGAGCCGAACCCCACGGCGACGGCGTGCTCACCGGTGTCGCGCACCCCTTTGCTGGCGCGCGCGCGGTGCGACTCGGGGATCCGTTGGAGCTTTTCGGTGATTGCGTGGTGTTTTCCAACGAGCTCTTCGATGCACAACCCTGCACGCGAACGGTGAGACGCGGCGGACGCTGGCGGGAAATGGGCGTTCGCCTCGCCGGCGACGCGTTGACTGAAACTGAGCTGAGCTGCGACTTAACGGAGCCCGCGTGCCCAGAGGGTTACCACTACGATCGACCGATCGCGGCGGCTGAACTTGCAACGGCATTGGCCGCGCAACCGTGGCGCGGGGCGTTTATCGCGTTCGACTATGGCAAGTCGCTCCAAGAACTCGTCGAGGCGACGCCCGCCGGCACCGCCCGCGCCTACTACCGACACACTCAGACCAACGACTTGCTGGCGCGACCCGGGGAGCAAGACCTCACGTGTCACGTTTGCTGGGATTGGTTAGAGGAGGCGTTGAGCCGCGCCGGGTTTGCCGCGCCGCAGGTGCAGGCGCAGGAATCATTCTTGATGCGACATGCCAGCGATACTATCGCGGCGATTGTCGCTGCCGAAGCGTCGCGACTGAGCCGGCGCAAGCTCGCGCTCATGCAGCTCTTGCACCCCTCGCACCTCGGCCAGAAATTCCAAGTGCTGCACGCGGTGCGTTGAGCCAAAATTCCCCTTGCTTCAACTGGGGCGCGGCCTTTACTCCCGACCCTTTAACCAACTCGAAACCATCATGGCCAGAATCTGTGCAATCACCGGTCGCCGTCCCGTCAAAGGCTCGATCATCAACCGCAAGGGTCAGTCGAAGAAGAGCGGCGGCATCGGCACGCACGTGACGAGCATCACGAAGCGCAAATTCCGGCCCAACCTGCAGCGCATCCGCATCAAGACCGCCAACGGCGGCACCAAACGCGTCTGGGTGTCCGTCAAGGCCATCAAGGCCGGTTTGGTCGAGAAGGCGTAGTCTCCAGCGGTTTCGATCGCTATTTCAAAAACCCGCGACTTTCCCGTCGCGGGTTTTTTCATGCCTGCCCCCGGCTGGCCTCCAGCCAGGTGCACTTTGTGGAATTAGCCTTCCGGTGGATGCCCCCGGCCGCCAAAGTCCCACCCAGCATGGTTTCCGCCCCCGCCCCACGCTTATCGACCGCCGCGGGCACGGCTGCCGATATTGATCGGAAGCTGGAGGCAGAGATGACGCGGCTGCTTTATCGCTCGGCCGGGTTTGGCCTGTTCTCCAATTTCGTGCTCGGATTAGTCCTGGTGGCCGGGACGTTTGCCGCGTATCCGCTGGTGCTGCATGGTCCGTGGTTAGGCGCGTTGCTCCTCGTTACACTCGGGCGGCTCGGACTCAACCTCGCCTTTACCCGCGCCAATCCCCCACCCGAGCAGCTGAATCGATGGCGCTGGTGGTTCATCGCCGGACTCGTCGCCGCTGGGCTGATCTGGGGTGTCGCGGGTTGGCTCTATTTCTCGGAAGGGGGCCTCCTTTCGCGACTGCTGCTCATGATGATCCTCGCGGGCTTGAACGCCGGCGCGGCGCGATCGCTGGCCTCGGTGGCGCTCTGTTATCGCGTCTACGTCCTCGCGACGCTCACGCCGTTGATCATTCGCTTCATCACGCTCCCGAATGAAGGCGGGTGGACCCTTGGCCTCGCTACCCTCACTTATGCCCTCTTTCTCCTGAACACCGCAAAGCTCCACCAAGCAGATCTACGTCAACTCTGGCGACTGATTTTCGAGCACGAGGTGCTGGCGAAGACACTGAGCGAAGCCAAGGAGGAGGCGGAAGCCGCCAGTCAGACGAAGAGCGAATTCCTGGCGACCATGAGCCATGAGATTCGCACGCCGATGAACGGGATCATGGGCATGCTCCAAGTCCTGGAGACCTCGCCGCTCAATCCCGCGCAGCGAGCCCAAATCGACATCGCCACGGGTTCGGCCGACACGCTGATGCGATTGCTCAACGACATCCTCGATTTCTCGAAAATCGAGAGCGGCAAGCTCGACTTCGAGAGCATCCCCTTTGCGCTGCCCACCGCGATCGCTGATGGGGCCGCTTTGTTGCGCGCGCGCGCCACCGAGAAACGACTGGAATTGAAGCTCGACCTGCCGCCCGACCTGCCCGCGTGGGTCATCGGTGACGCGGTGCGTCTCAAGCAGGTGCTGCTCAATCTTACCGGCAACGCGATAAAATTTACCGAACACGGCGGGGTCGAAATCTCCGCCCGCGTTCTCCAGCGCGACGAGACGACTGTCACGGTGCGCCTCAGCGTGCGCGACACCGGCATAGGCATCGATGCCACAAAGCAATCGAAGCTTTTTCAGGTCTTCTCGCAGGGCGATAGCTCGATGACGCGCCGCTTCGGCGGTTCGGGGCTCGGCCTCGCCATCTCGCAACGTCTCGTCAACCGTATGGGCGGCCACATCGTAGTCCAAAGCGAACTTGGCAAGGGCTCGGAATTCAGCTTCGAACTCAAATTGCCCCTCAGCGCGGCGCCCGAAACCGGATCCGTATCGCCGTTCACCCGGCCGGGATTCATGCGGACGGGCCGATTGCTCATCGTCGAAGACGATCGCGTCAACCAACGCGTCATTGAATTGCTGTTACACAAATTCGGCCTGCAATCGGTCGTTGTCACCGATGGCTCCGCTGCGGTCGAAGTGGCGACGGTGGAGCATTGGGACGCCATCTTGATGGACTGCCAGATGCCGGGCATGGATGGATACGAAGCGACGCGGCAGATTCGGGCGCGCCTGCAGGGCCGGCCACTCCCCATCATCGCGCTGACGGCCAACGCCATGGCGAGCGACCGGGAGGCCTGCGCGGCTGCAGGCATGGACGACTTCATCGCGAAACCGGTTCGCCAAGATGAGTTGCTTGCGTGCTTGGATCGCTGGCTTCCAGGCACCGCTCCAGCTCCACGCTAAGTGGACGACCACCCTCCGCCCACCACGCGGAGCGCGAATTCGCGCTACAGTGCGCGAAAGACCACTGCGGCGTTCTGGCCGCCAAAGCCGAGGTTGTTGCTCAACACCGTGCGCACCCGCGCCGGGCGGGCGACATTCGGCACGTAGTCGAGATCGCAGTCGGGATCCGGATCCACCAGATTGATGGTCGGCGCGATCATCTGCGTTTGAATCGTCTTCACCGCGATGACCGACTCGATGCCACCAGCCGCGCCAAGCAAGTGGCCAGTCATCGATTTCGTTGAGCTGATGGGCACCTTACGTGCGTAGTCGCCAAAAACCTTCTTGATGGCGAGGGTCTCGAACTTGTCGTTGTAGGGCGTCGAGGTGCCGTGCGCGTTGATGTAGTCGATCTGCTCCGGCGCAATTTCAGCGCTGGCAAGCGCCCGCTTCATCGCCATCGAGAGGCCTTTGCCTTCGGGATCCGGTTGCGTGATGTGAAACGCGTCGCACGTCGCCGCATAACCGGCGAGTTCGCAGTAGATCCGCGCGCCGCGCGCCTGCGCATGCTCGAGCGATTCCAAAATGAGCACGCCAGCGCCTTCGCCCATGATGAAGCCATCGCGGCCCTTGTCGAAGGGCCGACAGGCCGTCTCCGGCGTATCGTTACGCGTGCTCATCGCCTTCATCGCGCAGAAGCTGGCATACGCAAACGGCGTGATCGCGGCCTCGCTGCCTCCGGCGATCATCACATCCGCATCGCCCCGCCGGATGGTGTGGGCCGCCTCACCCAGCGCGTGCGTCCCGGTTGCGCAGGCTGAGACGACGCCAAAATTCGGACCCCGCGCCCCATGCTCGATCGCGACCAACCCGGCGCACATGTTGCCGATCAGAGACGGTATCGTGAATGGCGATACTTTGCGCGGACCGCGTTCCGCGAGGACCTTGAGCTGAGACTCGTAGGTATACATTCCGCCAATACCGGAGCCAATCATCACCCCCACGCGGTCGCCGTCCTCCTTGTTCATGTCCAGGCCCGAGTCGGCAAACGCCTGCTTGGCCGCGACGAAACCAAAGTGGGTGTAGCGATCATTCCGCCGCGCTTCCTTCGGGTCCATATGCTGCGCCGGATCCCAGTCGCGCACCTCCGCACCAATCTGGCTGCCAAACCCCGACGGATCGAACAGCGTGATCCGGTGAATGCCGCCCCGGCCCGCCACGAGGCTGGCCCAAAACGCATCCACGTGATGCCCGATCGAGGTCACCACGCCGAGGCCGGTCACCACTACCCGACGGGAAGACGAAGAAGAATGCATAGGCGGCACAGAGAGCCGCTAAGTCCAAAAAACAAAAAGGCGTTCTGCCAGATATTTCCTCAGCGGAAAAAGGCAGAACGCCGAAATTTATCGGAAGCCGAACTTAGGCGGCCCCAGCCTTGGTTTTGATGTAATCGATGACCTGGCCGACTGTTTGCAGCTTTTCAGCATCGGACTCGGGGATCTCGCCCTTGATCTCGTCTTTGAATTCTTCCTCGAACGCCATGATCAACTCGACGGTGTCGAGTGAATCAGCGCCAAGGTCGTCGAGAAAAGAGGCGGTCGGAGTGATCTGCTCTTCATTCACGTTGAGCTGATTCACTATGATCTCTTTGACCCGCTGTTCGATGGTTTTTTGGTCAGCCATTTTGCTAAAATTTAGAGGGAAAACTAGTCGTGCGCAGGGTTCACATCGCCATCCCACCGTCAACGTTAAAAACTTGTCCAGTGATGTAGCCGGCCTCTTCTGAGCAGAGATACGTCGTGAGATTCGCGATGTCGGCCGCTTCACCGAAGCGTTTCAGCGGGACGACTTCCAGAATTTTAGCCGACGCCTCGGGATTGTTCACGAACTCCGTCGTCATGTCGGTCTTGATGAAGCCCGGCGCCACTGCGTTTACCGTCACGCTACGCCCGGCAAACTCCCGCGCGAGCGTCTTGGTCAATCCGATCATACCCGCTTTGGCCGCCGAATAATTGGCCTGGCCGGCATTACCCATGACGCCGCTGACCGACGCCATGTTGATGATCCGACCCCACCGGGCGCGCGTCATCGGCCGGGCAATCAGTTTGGTCCAATGAAAACAGCTCGTGAGATTGGTCGTAAGGACATCCGTCCAATCCGTTTCACTCATCCGGAATAGCAGGCCGTCGCGCGTGATGCCTGCGTTGTTCACGAGGATATCGATCGCGGGAAATTCCTTTAACAACTCCTCCGAGGCCTTTGCGATGGCCGCCCCGTCCGCGACATCGACGGCCATCGCCTTTGCCTTGCCGCCCGAAGCCACGATCGCCGCGGCGACTGCGCCGCACGACTCAGCGGATTTTGAAACGCAGATGACCGTGACGCCGTGTTTCGCGAGCGTCTCCGCAATAGCCTTACCGATTCCTCGGCCGGCACCGGTGACGAGTGCTGTGCGTTTGTTGAATGTGAGCATGAGAATTATTGCGGATTTCGGATGGCGGAATGCGGATTAGAAAACACCGCCTCTGGGCTTTTCAATCTGCAATCCGCAATCCGCGATCCGCATTAATAAACGTCCCGCTGGTAGCGCTGGTCCTTCTTCATTTGTTTCACGTAGGCGATGGCCTCGTCCGGCGTCATGCTCCCGTGCTGCGCGATGAGCGCGTGCAACGCCGTGTCGACATCCTTGGCCATGCGCTTCGCGTCACCGCAGACATAAAAATGCGCACCGCCCGCCAGCCACGCCCAGAGCTCGGCACCATTTTCGCGCATCCGATCCTGCACGTAAATCTTGAGCAGCTGATCGCGCGAGAACGCCGTGTCGAGCCG
>JANPIT010000128.1:0-1968 GCA_031425115.1 Opitutaceae bacterium
CTCGGCTGCACAGAATCTCCTCGCGGCGCCGTTTCGTCCAACGCCCCGCCGCCACATTTTCGCCGGCCAAATTGATGATGGCATCGACGCCACCGCGTTCGAACGCGGCGCGATCGAACTCCCCGGCGGCCGGATCCCACGCGATTTCGTCGGCCGCCTGCGCCGCGCGACGCACCAGCCGTCGCACGTCGTGCCCCGCCGAGCGTAGTGCCGGCACCAGCACACTGCCCACCGCTCCCGACGCTCCTGCCACAATAATCCTCATGATGAAATTCCTCCCCCGCGTAATTCCCGAAATGCCGCGAGCGCGGCATCGCGCGCCGTCGCGTGATCCACGATCGGCTTGGGATAATTGCTGCCGAGTTTCACGCCGGCCGCCGCGAGGACCTGCGGCGGAGCCTCCCACGGCGCGTGGAGATATTCCGTCGGCACCCGCGCGAGCTCCGGCACCCAGCGCCGCACATAATCGCCCTCAGCATCGAATTTCTTGCCCTGCAGCACCGGCGCGAAAATCCGAAAATAGGGCGACGCGTCGGCGCCGCACCCCGCCGTCCATTGCCACCCGAGCGTGTTGCTCGCCAAATCCGCGTCGACCAGCGTATCCCAGAACCACGACGCACCCTGGGTCCACGGTAGTCGCAGGTGTTTCACCAAAAACGAGGCCACGATCATCCGCACGCGATTGTGCATCCAGCCGATCTCCCAAAGCTGCCGCATACCTGCATCCACAATCGGATAACCCGTCTGCCCACGCTCCCACGCCCGCAGTTTTTTTCCCTGCGGGTCGGCCGCCCAGGGAAAGCGCGCGAACTCTTCGCGCAACGGCAGCTCCGGTGTTTTTGGGAAATGAAACAACAAGTGATGCGCGAACTCCCGCCAGCCAATCTCGCTGAGGAATACGCCGGCGCCCTTGCTCGGAGGAAACACCCCGCTGCCCTGCGCCGCTGCGCGCACGGCCGCCCACACTTGGCGCGGACTGATCTCCCCGAAATGCAAATGCGGCGACAACCGCGACGTGCCATCTTGCCCGGGCAGGTTGCGGCGCTCCGTGTAGTCGGCCATCGCCGCCGCAGAAAATTCCCGCACTCGCTCGAGTGCCCTTTTCTCGCCCGGTTGCCAGGCGGTCGGAAAGGCCGCGTCCCACCGGATTTTTGGCAACAACTCGAGTTCCGCGATCGCCAGCGACCGCGGCCACTTCGCCGGCGCGGTCAACGGCCCCGTCTCCATCTTCACCGGCGTGGCCACCGGCAGAGTGAGACAGTGTCGCCAGTAGGGCGTGAAAACTTGAAACGGCCGACCCTGCTTGTTCGTGATCGCGTGCGGCTCATTGAGCAGCGCCGCGTTGAAGCTTTTTACGTCCAGCCCCGCCGCGATCAGCTCCGCCTTCACCTGCGAGTCGCGGGCGATCGCCGTCGGCTCGTAACGTCGATTCCAATACACCGCTCCCGCTCCCGTCGCCGCGACGAGCGCGCGCAATACCTCCGCGCTGCCGCCCCGCGCCACGATCAACCGTGACCCGCGCGCGCGCAGCGCCACGTCCAAAGCCGTAAGCGAGTGATGGAGCCACCAGCGAGAGGCGGCTCCCATCACCCACCGCGCCTCCGCCAAATCATCCAAAATATAGACCGGCACAATCGGTCCACCCCGCAGGCTCGCGGCGTGCACTGCGGGATTGTCCTGCAAGCGCAGGTCCTGACGAAACCAAAGAATCGAAGGTGTCATGACAACGCGGGCTGCACATCCGCATGCTCTCTACGCTCGACGCCCAGCCCCGGACGCCTGTGCGCCAGGTTCACAGCGCGTCCTGATAGAGGCGCTCGTAGCCGGCCGCGGCCACTTTCCATGAGAAATCGCGAGCCATTGCACGTTGCTGCACCGCCGCGAACCTCACCTTGTCGCCCATCAGCCGCAGAGCACGCTGGAGTGCATCGCGCAGGCTTGCGGCATTTGGGTCACACATCAGCCCGG
>JANPIT010000129.1:0-5370 GCA_031425115.1 Opitutaceae bacterium
CGCCGTTCCGGTGCCAGCCGGCCGGCGCGGTTACGGTGATGCCTGGACGTGCGTCGGGCTGGGGCGGCGGAGTGGGGGCGACGACCGCCGGCGCGCCGGCCTCGCTGCTCGCGGTCGCGGTGCGCGTTTTCTCGGCAGCGGCGCTGGCGGTGGTGATGGCAGCGCGCGCCTGCAAATCGCCGAGCTGGCGACCGAGCGTGAGCAACTGCGCCTGCGTGGTCGTGCGATCGCGGTTGAGTTCGGCGATCTCGGCGTGCAATCGGGCGGAGGACCGGTGTTGATAATACAATGCTCCGAGCAGGAGCACGACGAGCAGGCCGAGGCCGGTGGAGACAAGTTTCATGGGGACGCTGGAGGGGAGGAGACAGGAGGGGAACCTGGGGCGGGTGACCTGCGCCGAGGTTTGTTCGTTCCGCAAGAATCTCAACGCCAGGACGCACTGAGAAATGGGATTTACCACGGAGGTTCGGAGGAACCACGAAACAGACGAAACACGGAGAGGCTGATCGCTGAACGCTGAGATGATAAATCTGGAACTCAGGAAAGGGCGGTTAAGCGCGAAGACGCGAAGGGGCGAAGGCCGGATAATGAATGTGGAAAGCTGGAAAGGAGGAACGGAGCTGCGGACCGATGCCCAGAAGTAGTTTCACCGCTGGAGCTGGGAGATGGACACTGGCTGATTGCTGACCGCTGGGACGACCGTGCTTAAAAAGCAGATACGGACCATGTGAACCGCGGATGGCGCGGAGGTCGGAGGGTCGAGAGAACCACGAAACACACGAAATACAAGAATCTGGAAATCAGCCGATTCAGCCGCCAATCGGGGTCACCACGGAGGGCACGGAGAGCACGGAGGTCTGAATTTTGGACCACGGATTGCGCGGATGGTCGGATCGAGCGCGCGATCGCGCACGCTCAGGGTTCAACCGCGAACGAGGGCGTAGTGGCTCCACAAATACGCCGAACTCCGCCTAGGGTGGCGCGAGGGCGGGGCGTTTCGGGCCGCGGCCGTCGGCGGATGATCGCCCGCGCACACCTAGCCAGAGCCACGGCAACAGATGCCGCCGCACCCAGCGCGCTTCCGCGGTCCACTGCTGGCGGCGCGTTTTTTGCAATTCCGGCAGCGGCGTCTGCCACGCGTCGTTGGCTCCGGGCAAACCCAGCGCCTGCGCCAGCGCCTCGGCGATGCGGGCGTGGCCGGCGGCGTTGGCGTGAATGCGATCCTCGCTCCAGAATCGCGGGTCGGTTGCCAGCGCGTGCGCCGCGAAGTCCACCAAGATCGCCCCGCTGGCGCGCGACGCCGCGGCGAGCGCCTGGTTGAGCGCGGCAATCCGCGGCGCGATCAATCGCGCCAACGGCATGAGCGGCGTGAGGTCGGGCAGGGTGAAGCTCAGCACGGTCGCCCCGCGCTCGACGAGCGTGTGCTGCATATGGGCGATGTCGGCCGCCACCGCCGCCGCATCGAAGCGCGGGGCCGTCACGTCGTTGGTGCCGCAAAACACGGTCGCAAGATCGGGCTGCAGCGCGAGCGCCGCATCGAGCTGGCGCTCTCGCACCTGCCGCGTAGTCAAGCCGCGCGTCGCGAGGTTCGCGTAGAGGAGGCCACCGCCTTGGGCCGCGCTGACCCGCTCCGCCAACCGTTGCGACCACCCGCGATAGCCGCCCGCACCATCCGGATCGTCAATGCCCTCAGTCGAGCTATCGCCCAGGGCGACATAGCGGGCGAATGAAGCGGGCGGTGATGGACGCACGCTCTGTTGAAGCGACGGGACGGAAGCGAAACAAGGCTGCGCCTTGCCGTGGGGCAAAGCGTCGAAGACGTGCAGGAAAAGGAGGACGTTAGGGAGTGTGGGGCGGGTAGGGCGAGCCGAGCGTTTACGGCTGAGCGGCGCCTGCGCCGCCTTACGACGGTCGTTTATACATCGCCGCGTCGATGATCGACCAGAGGTGCACGATCCACCCCAACATGAAAAACCACAGCACGCTCGCGAGCACGAACATGATCAGGGCGCGAAACAGCTTTCCCTGCAGCAGTTGGCCGAGCCCCGGAATAAAGAAGCTGGCGAGCGCCGCGACTACATTTCCCGTCGATCCAGGTGATGCTGCCATGATATAAATGTTTCGACCCGCCAAATTGCGTAAAGTTCTCAAGCAGCGTTGGCCGGAGGGAGGAGGGATGCAAGAGTAGTAGATACACCTCGCCTCGGTTGGCCGCACGTGAGCCATGATTTGCCCACGGAACACACGGAGAACACGGAAGGGGTCAGCGATAGGCGGACTGAGGTGAAACCGGGCGGGCCGATTGAAGTTTCGGAGGGGAACCACGAAACACACGAAATACACGAAGGACGGAGGGCTGATCGCTGGGCGCTGAGATGATAAATATGGAACTCAGGGACTCAGGAAAAAGGCGGTTAAGCGCAAAGGCGCGAAGGGGCAAAGGTCGGAGAAGGGCGGACTGTCGGCGATGACGTGGCCGTCACCGCCGAGGGGCTCCCCGCGCGCAGGCGCGGTTCACGGCGCGGAGCGCCGTGCTGGGGCTGGATCGGCTGATCGCTGCCCGCCGGATCGTTCTTTCAACTTTCACCTTTCAACTCGGGCTTGGCTGGTTCGACTGGCTGACTGCTGATCGCTGATCGCTGAAAGCTAAGATAATGCCGGCTGGAAGCTTCCCCTCGGCCGTGAACGGATCATCAATCACCAATCCCCCTTGACCGAGAAGTTGAACGCCCAAAACCTGTGAATACTCGTCTCCAGTCTACCTATAATGAAATACCAACACATCTTTGCGGCAGCGGTTGCCGTCGCCTGCACTGTTTCGGTAACTGCTCAGGACCTCTCGGTTACGCTGACCGGCGGGCATGCCTCACAGTTCAAAGGCCGGACCCGCATCGCGATTCCTTCCTACTCGATTAACTATATCATCGCCCAGAAGGCTTCGGCGGTAGGCGGCGTCTCGGTGAAGGCAAACTCCACCACGATTCTCGCCGGCATCGACGAGGCGACGATGCGGCAGACTGTCGACGAGGCCTTCGCGGATTTGAAGACCCAGCTGGCCGCGGCGGGTTTGTCGCTCGCGAGCGATGCGGAGGCTGCCACTGTGCTCAGCTCGTCCGGAACGGCCCTCGCTCCTGGCAACACGTATCGCGGAGGCGATAGCGGCATCGTCATCGGCAAAGGCATCAAGAAGCAGTTTATCAGCTTCGGTGCCGCGGCCGCACCCCTCACTGAGCTCTTCCCGCCAGGCGGCAAGGTCGGCGGCCTCGCCGCGATGGGTAAAATCGGTTCGACGACCAAACTCAACACGCCGGGCGAAGCGATCGATTCCACGCTCATCTTTCCGTCACTGACGTTGGATTTCGCCGAGAGCGAGGTCTCGGTCAGCCGCACCATGGTCGGCGGAAAACGCGCCTCCGCTTCGAACGAAGTTCAATTTTCCATCCGGGCGGAGTCGCCGGTCAATATCCAGAACCCCGCGAAGCTCGGCTACGGAACGCCGGGGACGATGCGTCCGGCCAAGGATGCGTCCACCAAGGCTGAATTCGCCACGGTGCAGGGAGGTTCGAGCGCTACCTCGCAGACAAATTACGGCTCGTTGTTCGATGACGGGACGATCAAAAACAGCAGCTTGGTGGTGGCCGATCCGGCCAAGTGGAAGGAACTCGCCCGTGCCGCCTATCGCTCCTATAACGCGGCGATCGTCTCGGCCATAAAGCAGGCGAAGAAGTAGGAGGCGCCGAAGGCGCCGGTGCGCGCAGGCGCCAGTTGAAAGTTGAAAGAAGGGGGCGGAGGTGCAGCAGGCGCCGGTTGAGAGTTGAGAGATCGGGCTGGCATCAAGCTTAGAGCTTTTAGCTTAGAGCTGTGATCCGACCGTCCGTGTAATCCGTGGTTAAAAATCAGATACGGAGCAGTGGACCGCGGATGGCGCGGATAAAGGCGGAGAGAGAATCTGGAACTCAGGAAATCAGGAAAAAGGCGGTTAAGCGCAAAGACGCAAAGGGGCGAAGTTCGGATATTGAATGTGGAAAGCTGGAAAGGAGGAACGGAGCTGCGGACCGATCGTCGAAAGTAGTTTTACCACGGAGATACGGAGGCACGGAGAGGACGATTGAGAGGGCATCGGCGATGACGTGGCCGTCACCGCCGGGGGGCTCCCCCGCGCGCAGGCGCGGTTCACGGCGCGATGCGCCGTGCTCTGAGAACTCGGATGGGGCTCTCTGTGGACTTCGTGGCGAAAAGATGGGATCGGCTGATTGCTGACCGCTGATCGCTGAAAGCTAAGGCAATGACTGTGGAAAGCAGGAAAGGGGGAACGGAGCTACGGGCCGATCGCCGGCGGCGTTGTCGTGGCGCCGGGCACTTCTTGCCGCGCTTGGCTGTCGGTTGGGGGAATCCATTCCGCGGCCAACGCCACGCAATCACCGACCAGCCCCAATGCCCTTCTCTATGCGCAATCTGCGGCGGGAGATTTCTCGACTCGGCCGCGAGCTCGGGGAGAAGACGCAGACGGTCCGCCGCGTTCTCCGGATCAACGACCCGCATCACGTCGTGCCCTACCGCGGCTATGGCAATGCCCGCACCGTGCTGGTGCAGGGACGCGCGCTGCAGGACGAAGGGATCGCGTCTCCCACCGTCGCCGATCCGGCGTGGCGCAACCTGCTCAATAGTTTCAACCGGGTTGAGACCGATCCGCTCCCCCGAGCGCGCGTGCGCGTGCACATCGGCAGCACGCAACGCGAGATCATCGCCGACGAGGAGGGCTTTATTAACGAGTGGCTGGACCTCGCCGAGCCGCTCCCCGTGGACGTGGGATGGCACCCGGCCACGTTTGAGCTGCTGGCGCCGCTGTGCGATCCGGCGAAACCGGTCGCGACCACCGCGCAGATTCTGGTGCCGCCTGCGTCCGCCACGTTTGGCGTGATCAGCGATATCGACGACACCGTCCTCCAGTCGAATGTCGCCAACCTCGTGCAGGCCGCGCGCCACATCGCGTTTGGCAACGCCCGCACCCGGCTCCCTTTCGCCGGCGTCGCGGCGTTCTATCGGGCGCTGCACCACGGCCCGCGAGGCGAGGCGGCGAGCACGGCGAACCCCATCTTCTATGTCTCCAGCAGCCCGTGGAATCTCTACGACGTGATCACCGACTTTCTCGATATGCAGGGGATCCCGGCGGGTCCGGTGCTGTTGCGTGACTGGGATGTTCGGCCGGGCGCCCACGCCTCGAAAGGGCATCACACCCACAAGCTTTCCCACATCACGCGGATCTTCGACACCTACCCGTCGCTGCCGTTTATCCTGATCGGCGACTCGACGCAGGAAGATCCCGAGATCTACCACCGAGTGGTCGCCGAGCATCCCTCACGCGTGCTG
>JANPIT010000130.1:0-3648 GCA_031425115.1 Opitutaceae bacterium
TATAATTTTCGCTTCAGCCTCACCGCGCTCGAAAGCGACATTCACGACCCGCTCAAACTCGGCCGCCGCCCCGGCCCCTACCGCAATCCGAAGAGCGGCGCGCTCCCCGCCTACGAGTTCTCCGCCATCGTGCCGCTGCAGAAAGACCGACTCGGCCTCACGTTCTCGCTCGGCGACTACAACCGGATGACGCGTCTGCGGAACGACACTTTCACCTGGTCGAATCACGGCGCGATAACCGCCGGCTCCGTCACCACGACTCCAGAAAACCCCTACGCGCGCCTCTACTCCGTCGTCGACGGCGGCTCACAGTCGCGGCAACAAAGCGGGTCCGTCGGTATCGACTTCAAGTTCGGCCGCTACGACATCTTCAAGGTCGGCCTCGACTACACCTACTTCAGCGCCACCGCCTCCGATCGCTCGCTCGCGCTCGACCCGGGCCGCGTCACCGCCTTCACCGCGACGTCGACCACCGGCGCAGTCGGCGCCGGCGGCATCAACATCACGATCTCCCAGCGCAACAAGACCGGCACCACCTACACGCCGGCCTTCCGCTATTGGCACCGCGGTCCCGTCTGGACGCTCGAGGGCGCGGCCGCCGTCTCGCACGCCACCAACCGCTATCGCGACATCGACAAGGGTTTCTTCCAGGCGCACAGCTCCGCCATCACCGGCGTGAACATCAATTTCCGGGACAACACCAAGCTCCGCCCCGGCACCTTCGAAGTCAGCCGCACCGTCGGGGGCGTCGCCGTCCCGCTCGATCACTACAACGTCGCCAACTACGTCATCCGCACCGTCGGCAGCGCGCAGATCGAATCGCAGGCCGTCACCAGCTCCGCGAATTTCAGCGGCCGACGCATGTTCGACGCAGTGCTGCCCGTGCGCATCAAGACCGGCGTGGACTTCCGCCGCATGCAGCGCGACCTCGGCCGCGAGAGCTACCAGTTTCCGGGCGGCAACTGGGTCGGCCCCGATAACCGCACCCTCAGCACGGACGACAATTCCGCCCCCTACCTCGACGTTCCGCACGCCACCAAGCCCGGCCCGTCCGGGCTCCCGTCGATTCCCTGGATCAGTAATTTTCTCCTCTGGGACGATTACGCCGCCCATCCGAACTACGTCGCGCCCAACTACGCCACCGCCTACACCACGCGCGCCGCCGCCTCGCGCTACTTCGAGGAAACTGTCTCCGCCACCTACCTCCGGCTCGACACGAAGCTCCTCCGCAACCGCCTCGCCCTGACGGGCGGCGTGCGCTGGGAGCACACCGACGACCACGGCGAGGGCCCGCTCACCGATCCCAGCGGCAAGTATCAGAAAGATGGTAACGGCAATGTCGTCCGCAACGCCGCCGGCCAGCCCGTCCTCGCCACCACCGACGCGCTCCAGCAGGCGATGCGCACGACGCTTTACCGGGCGACGCAAGCCGACACCGCCTACGCCGGCTTCTACCCGAGCGTGATGGGGACCTTCAACGTCACCTCCAACCTCCAGGCGCGCGCCTCCTTCGGCCGCACGCTCGGCCGGCCGAATCTCGGCTCTATCATTCCCGGTGTCACGATTCCGGAGCCGAGCATCGGCGTCGCGCAGGAAGTGATCTCCGTCACCAACAGCGCGCTGAAACCGTGGACCGCCGACAGCTACGCGATCGGGCTCGAGTATTATTTCGAGGGCCGCTCGTCCGGCTCGCTCTCGCTCCGCACGTATCAGCGCGAGGTGACGAATTTCTTCGTGAGCGTCGATCGCGACATGACGCCCGAGTTCATGACCGACTACGATCTCAGTGCCGAATACAGCAACGCGATCATCCGCACGACGCGCAACGACTCCACCCGCACGCAGCGGCTCTACGGCACCGAGCTCGCCTACAACCAGACGCTCGGCTTCCTGCCGGCGGCGCTGGGCCAGTTGCGCGTGTTCGCCAACGCCGCGCATCAATCCGCCCGCCCGTCCACATCCGGTGATCTCGCGGTCGCGCCCGGCGAAATTTACAATTGGGGTTTCAACTATGCGCTGCGCCGCCTGCGTCTCGCCATGAACTGGAATCACGTCGGCCTGAATCGCACCGCGCAGCTCGCCAACACGCCGACCGTCGGCCCCGGTGCCTGGGTCTACGCCGCGCCCATCACCCGCATCGACGCCAGCGCCGAGTTCCGCGTCACGCGCTACCTCTCGCTTTTCGCCGCCGCGAAAAACCTGCTGAACAAGAAGCGCGAGACGCTCCGTTACGGCCCGACGACGCCTTATTACGCGCGCCTGATCGCCAGCTCCGAAACCGGCACGTCGTGGTCGCTGGGCATCAAGGGCAGCTTTTAGGCGCAGCCCCGGCCACACGCAAAAACGGCCGGCCCGCGAGGGACCAGCCGTGATTCGTCCGCCAGCGTGCGGGGATGCCCGCCCGTCCAGCGCAGTTACAAGGACCCGGCCACTGCGCCTGCGGCAATCGTGCCGGCGGGCGACTTGCCCCGCAACGCCGCTTGCAGATGCGGCACGAGGCGGCGCGTGAATTCGACGGAGTCCGTGGCGGACAAGTGCGACCATTCCGGGCAGTCGAACGCGCTCAGCTCGGCGTGGTCCGCGAAGTGGATCGCCGGGATGCCGTTCTCGCGCACCAGCCGGTCCCACGTCGCGGCGCGGGGGGCGAGTTTCTCTTCGCGCTCCACCAGCGGGCCCGTGACCGGCAGGCGCAGAAACACCACGCGGCCACCCCTGGCTTGAATTCGTGAGATGTGTTTCGCGGTGTCGCGGAATCGAGCCTCGAACGCCTCGCCCATCATTTTTCCGAAGGCCTCCAGCGGGATGAAGGTCGGCGGAGGCGGCAGCGAAAACAGCGGCAGCCATCCTGTGGCCACTTTTTGCTGCAACGAACTCCCCACGATCGCCGCCTCCGGCACCATGCGCGCACGGCGCTCGCGATCGAGCGTGTAGAAATAGGGAGGCATTTTCGGCCCCACGAGCGCGCCCGCACGATCCGGGATCGGCAGACTCTCGATGAGCTTGCCGAGCGTGAGGTCCTCTTGCCGCGTAAACGCGATCTGACCCTCGAGTTGAACGCCCAGTTGGTGGCTCCAGCGTTGCGCGTGGTTCCAGGTGCGCGAGCGACGCAGCGCCTTCTCCGACGCCTCCATCGGCGGGCTGCCCGCCGGTGCGAGATACATCGCCGGCACCACACCCAGCAACACCGTGCCGCGAAAACTCTCCTCCGCCGCAAGGTCCGCTAATATTGGATACGGCGAGCTGCCCACGATCGCGAGCTGCGTCGGCCGCCGGCCCAGCCCCTGCTCGAGCACATCGAGATCGATGTCGAAGAGCATGCGGGAGGTGCCGATGAGCACGAGCGAGTCGGGCTTCACCTTCGCCCGCGCCTCGGCCCAGAGGTCGGGCGTGTCGTTGAGCGTCGGCTCGTAGCCGCTCGCGCGGGCGTGGATTTCCCACGCGACCGTCGCGACCAGGGTCAGCACCCCGACCGCAGCCAGGACCCCGCGCCATGGGACAGCGGGGACGATTCGAACGAAATCAGAATTGGAAGTAGATGAATGCATTGCCGTTTCCTTGAGTGAGAATGATGCCGCAGGTCATGACGGTCCAAACGCTGGCGAGCAGCGCACGTGGCATCCGGGCCACGACGTTTTCGATCGAGGTGTT
>JANPIT010000131.1:0-16365 GCA_031425115.1 Opitutaceae bacterium
GGTTCATCATATACACAGGATTACTGACTTAATTCACCGAGCCACCACGGACCGGCGAGGGGCGGAAAGGTAGGCATGGGCCGATTGACTGCAACGATGAATTTTCACAATCACGACAATCGTTCGCGGGGCAGGGTGCGCCCAACGGCCCGCCCGCGTGAGGTGCGTTCAACTCAATCGGCAGTACGGCAGCAGTCCATGCACGCCGCCCTCGCGGCCGAAGCCGCTTTCCTTGTAGCCGCCGAAGGGCGACGCCGGATCGAATTTATTGTAGGTGTTGGCCCAGACGACGCCGGCCTTCAGTTCGACGCTCATCTTTAGGATGCGCGAGCCCTTGTCCGTCCACACGCCGGCACTCAGGCCATAGGCGGTGTTGTTCGCTTTCTCGACCGCTTCATCGACCGTGCGGAAAGTCAGGATACTCAGCACCGGGCCGAAAATCTCCTCCCGCGCGATGCGATGACTCATGGAAACGCCGCTGAAAAGCGTGGGGCGGAAATAGTAGCCCTTCGATGGCAGGCGGCAGGCGTGTTGGAAAATCTCCGCGCCTTCCTTGGTGCCGCTTTCGACCAGCTCCTGGATTTTCTGGAGCTGCGGCTTCGAATTAATGGCACCGACATCCGTGTTCTTGTCCATCGGATCACCCACGCGCAGCACTCGGAGGCGATTCTTCAATTTGGCGAGGACCAGCTCCGCCACCGGTTCGTGCACCAGCAAACGCGATCCGGCACAGCACACATGGCCCTGGTTGAAGAAGATGCCATTCACGATTCCCTCCACCGCCTGGTCGATCGGCGCATCGTCGAAGACGATGTTCGCGGCCTTTCCGCCCAACTCCATCGTCATCTTTTTCTCCGTGCCCGCGAGCGAGCGCATGATGATCTTGCCGACCTCCGTCGAGCCGGTGAACGCGACCTTGGCCGGCGTCGGATGCCCCATGACCGCCGCACCCGTCTCACCCGCCCCGCTGACAAAATTCACCACGCCCGGCGGCAGCCCGGCATCCTGCAAAATCTCGGCGAACTTCAGACACGTGATCGACGTCGTCTCGGCCGGCTTGAGCACGACGCAGTTTCCCATCGCGAGCGCCGGCGCCAGCTTCCAAGCGAGCATGAGCAGCGGGAAATTCCATGGAATCACCTGCCCCACGACGCCCAGCGGCCCGACGCGGCGGCCGGGCGCGACATACTCGAGTTTGTCGGCCCAGCCCGCGTGATAGAAAAAATGCGCGGCCGCCATCGGCACATCGAAATCGCGCGACTCTTTGATCGGCTTGCCGCCGTTCAACGTCTCCGCGACCGCAAACTCCCGCGCGCGATCCTGCAGCAGCCGCGCGATGCGAAACAGATATTTGGCCCGCTCGCGGCCAGGCATCTTGCCCCAAACCGTGTCGTAGGCGCGCTGCGCCGCGGTGTAGGCGGCGTCCACATCCTCGCGCCCCGCGAGCGCAACCTCGGCGAGCTTCTGTTCGTTGCCCGGGTTGATCGTGTCGAAATACTTCCCGCTCTTCGGCGCGACGAATTCACCGTTGATAAAAAGATCGTAGCGCGGCTTCAGCTTCGGATCAGCGGTTTCCGGCGCGGGATCGAAATCCCACAGATCGCCGAAAATCAGTTCGGGCGCAGCACGGCCCGCGCGGGCAGGCACGCGCGGGGATTTTTTTTCGGCAAGGGTGGACATTTTTTGAAACCACTAATGCACACTAATGAATGGGAATTTGAGGAATGAATTCCCAAACATTACCTGTGATTAGTGAAAATTAGTGGTTAATAAGATTCGGCGGCCTCGCTAAAGTAATAAGGCGCCTGATACGCGCCCGTCTTTTCCTTTTCGAGCTGGCGGATGAGATCGTTTAGCAGCGAGCTGGCGCCGAAGCGGTAGCGCTCGTTCGTCAACCACGCGTCGCCGAGCGTCTCCTTCACCGCGGTGAGGAATTGCAGGGACTGCTTCGCCGTGCGGATGCCACCCGCGGGCTTCATCCCGATGGCGATGCCTGTATCCAGATAGTAATCGCGGATGGCCTCGAGCATCACCTGGTTGTTGCCCAGCGTCGCATTGAGCGAGGTCTTGCCCGTGCTCGTCTTGATGAAATCGCCCTCGCGAATCACGCGCATCGCCAGGAAGGACGCAGCGCGGATGTTGTCGTAGGTCTCCAGCTCGCTCACCTCCAGAATCACCTTCAACGCCGCGTCGCCGCACGCGGCCACCACCGCGGCAATCTCGTCCTGCATCGCGCCGAAGTCCCCGGCGAGAAACGCCCCGCGGTTGATCACCATGTCGATCTCGTCCGCACCATCCGCCACCGCCGCGCGCACTTCGGCCAGCCGCGTTTTCAAGGGCGCCTGCCCGCTGGGAAAGGCCGTCGCGACCGACGCGATGCGCACGCCCGTGTCGCTGCCCAGCGCCTTGCGCGCATGCCGCACCATCGCGGGATAAACGCACACGGCCGCCACCTGCGGCACGCCGAGCTCCGGGTCGTGCGGCTGCAGCGCTTTCTGGCAGAGGGATGCCACCTTGCCCGGCGTGTCCTTGCCCTCGAGCGTCGTGAGATCGACCATCGTCACCGCTTTTTTCAGGCCCCACACCTTGGCGGTCTTCTTGATCGACCGCGTGGTGTATTTCGCGACACGTTCCTCCACCCCGACGGCATCCACCGTGCCAACTTCATCGAAGAGGCGGCGCAACGCAGCTTGCGGAAACTTGGCGAGCATGGCGGCGACTATCGCGCCGGGCGGAACTGAAAACAAATGAAAAGTCGGACGCCCCACCTCCGGCGCATCTGCGCAAAGCGGGAACATCAAGCGTAAAGGCTCTGTGCGTTTCTCTGTCTCGATCGCGACAGAGAAACGCACGCGCCAGCGACCCCCGACAACCCACGCCGCAATTTTCAACCACCCATCCCTGCTTTCATCCACTCGACCGCAACTCCCTCGCCCTCGCTGGCACCCTGCGCAACGTGCGCCCCGATGAACGCGAAACGCCCCCTCTCTCCGCTGTCCCGCAGCGTCGCCCGCTACCTTTGGCTCCACTGGATCCGCCCGCTCGCGTTGCCCCTCCTGCTCGTCACCGCCGCCAAGTCCGCGCTCGCCGACATCAACTACGTGCCCACAGGTTCGATGAAGCCCACCATCGTCGAGGGTGACGTCGTCTTCATCAACAAACTCGCCTACGATCTGCGCGTGCCGTTCACCTTCGCCCGACTCGCGCAGTGGTCCGATCCCGCGCGCGGCGACATCGTCGTCTGCTTCTCTCCCGCGGATGGCGTGCGTCTGGTCAAACGCGTAATTGGCCTGCCCGGTGACACCGTGGAACTGCGGCGTGGCATTCTCATCATCAACGGCGCGCCGCAGGACTACTCCGCGCTCCCCGACGCCGCCACCGACGACCTCGCGCCAACCGAGCGTGCCCGTGCTTCATTTGCGCGCGAGACCCTGGCCGGCGGCCGCGCCCACGCCGTGATGGCTCAATCTGCCATGGCCGCCCCGCGCGACTTCGGCCCCATCACCGTGCCAGCCGACGCGTATTTCATCATGGGCGACAACCGCGACAACAGCCACGACTCGCGCTTCTTCGGCTGCGTGTCGCGCCGCGAGATCATCGGTGAAGCCCAGGCCGTCGTCGTTTCCGGTGATCTCAACCGCTGGTTGCGCCCGCGCTTCGGCCGGTTTCTCTCCGCGCTCGAGTGAAGTTTCCCGCGCGCTCGCCCGTTGCGCGCGGGAGTTTTTCTCCGCAGGTTCGCGCCGTGCTCCGAGTGCTCGCCAGTTTTCTTTGGTTATCCATTGCCGTGACGGCCGCCGAGCCGGCCTTTGCTCGTCCCGAGCTGGCCGGGCAAATGACGGCTCCACCGCAGCGCGAAACCAGCGGTCTTGCCGCCTCGCGGCGTAGCGCCGACCTGCTCTGGACACACGACGACAGCGGCGGCGCCGCTGCACTCTATGCGCTTCGCACCAACGGCCGCTCGGTCGGCACGCTGCGCATCCAAGGCGAGAAGAACGAGGACTGGGAGGATCTGGCGGCCTTCACGCTCGACGGAAAGGCGTGGCTCCTGATCGCCGACACCGGCGACAACGATGCCAAACGCGCCACCGTCCGCTTGCATCTGGTCGAGGAGCCCTCGCTAGAACAGCTACAGGCCGATCGTGAGCTGAGCGCGAAGCCCACGCGGACGTTGCGCGTGCGCTATGAAGACGGTCCGCGCGACTGCGAGGCCGTCGCCGTCGATCCCCTGGAACGCGCCATCTATCTGCTCACTAAACGAGAGCGCGTGCCCCGGCTCTATCGCGTCGAGCTCGAGCCGAAGGACGGCAACGCGATCACGCTCGCGCGTCATGTGGGCCAAGTTACGCGCGTGCCTCAGCCCACGACCGCACAGCGCAAAATCAAAAGCTACCTCGGCAAGCGCCGCGGCGAAGTGACCGCGATGGACTTCACCGCCGATGGTTCCGCCGCCGTCGTGCTGACCTACGGCGACCTACTTTACTACCCGCGTCGCCCCGGCGAACCCTGGGCCGAGGCACTCGCCCGCGACCCGGTTGCCCTGGTCACCCCCGACTTGCTGCAGGTGGAAGCGGTGTGTTTCTCCGCCGACGGAAAACAAATCTACGTCGCCGCCGAAGGCGACGCCCGCCTCCTGCGCTACAATCGATAGCGGCCCACGTCCAAGCGAGTTGTCCGCGCGACCAGCCGCGCTTCCGTCACGGCGCACCACGCTTGAGTTCGCCCACACCACGCTTGCACGCCTTCCCGGCGCGGCGTTTGCTCCTTCCGCACCATGACAGAGCCCGCCTCGTCTACGCCGGAGCCCCAAGGCGACGTCGTCATCCACACCAGCGCGATGCCCGCGGCGTGGCCATCGACGAGCACGGAAAACCGCAACCCGTGACACGATAAGTCTCCGCCATTGCGATTGGCCGCCCGCGCGCCCAGAAAGCCCCGACCCAATTTCCCCATGAAAACCTACCCTGCCTCCGTTTCTCTCCGCCGCTGCCTGCGCCTCGTCTGCCTCTTTGCGGTGTTCCCGGTTCTCTCGATCGTGCGTGCCGCCGACGACAAAGTGATCGCGGCCGTGCGCGCGGCCGATGATGCGCGGGTCGCCGCGACCAAGGCCGGCGACAAGGCCGGGCTCGAGGCCAGCTACTCCGACGACCTGCACTATGCCCACTCGAACGGCAAAGTAGACAACAAGGCCACGCAGCTGCAGGGCGTGCTCACGGGCGCCAACCGATACGACACCTTCGATTACAAGGAGCGCACGTTCGTTCCGGCCGGGCCCGGCATCGTCTTGATGAAAGGCCGCCTGCTCGTGCACATGACCAACAAGCAGACCGGCGCGAAAACCATGAACGACCTCAACTACCTCGCCGTCTACCGCGAAGAAAAAGGCAAATGGCGCTTCCTCGCCTGGCAGTCGTGCAAGAACCCCGAGCCCGCCGCCGCGAAGAAATAAGGCGCGCCGCACCGTCCATGGCTTCTGCGCACGCGAGTCGACTTGTCGGCGTCCTCAGCGAAGAACTCCGTGCGCTCGAGTCGGACGGACACATCCGCAACTACGCGGCGGGTGACGTGATTTTCTCGGAGGGCGAGCAGGGCGACGGTTTCTACGTTGTCGAATCCGGCGAAGTCCGCATCTCCGCCGTCGTCGGCCACAACGATCCGCGGACGCTCGCCGCGATCGGGCCGGGGGATTTTTTTGGAGAGATGGCCGTGGTCGACGATGCGCCGCGGTCCGCGACCGCGACCGCCGAAACACCCGTGCGCGCCATTTTCCTCGGGCGCGACAAGCTGCTGCAGTTGCTCCAAAACCGTCCGCAGCTCGCGCTGAACATCGTGCGCGAATTCAGCATCCGGATGCGCGCGTTGAATCAGAAATACTTGGACGAGATCATCCAGGCCGAGCGCCTCGCCGTCATCGGTCGCTTCGCCGGCACCATCGTCCACGATTTCAAGAATCCCCTCACGATCATCGGCCTTGCGGCCGAACTTGCGTGCAGCGAAGACACCTCGCCGCCGATGCGCCACAAGGCGCAAAACAAGATCGCCCGGCAAGTGGAGCGCATGACGAACATGCTGCAGGAATTGATCGAGTTCACCAAACCCTCGGGCCAGCGCCCCGTGGTGAAGCTCGTCGATTTCGCGCGCTACATGAATCCGCTCGCGGAAGAAATCCGCCAGGAAATCGCGGACCGTGGGGTGAAACTGATCCTCGAGGATGAGCCGCCCACACTGCCCGTGCAGATGGATCCCAAGCGGCTCTCACGCCTCTTCTACAACCTGCTCAACAACGCCGTGGACGAAATGTCCGATGGCGGAAAAATCTTCCTGCGCTTTGTGCCCTCAGCGGAGGAGCTGCGCATCGAGGTTGAGGATACCGGCCGCGGCATCGCGCCGGAAATCGCCGAGTCGCTGTTTCGTCCCTTCGCCACCCACGGCAAGGCCCACGGCACCGGCCTCGGCCTCACGATCTGCAAAAAGATCGTCGAAGATCACGGCGGTCGGATCTGGGCCGAAGCGAGCAAGCCCGGCAAAGGCGCGACTTTTGCCTTCACGCTGCCGCTCGGCAAATAGCCGGGACGGGGAATGGGGGAGAAAACACTGATGGATTTCAGCAATGGCTGAAATTTTTTGAAGAGCTCCGGCTAATCGCCTTCGCAACAATATTGGGCCTGCCAATGGCAGGCTTTTCGTCGGCCATTGCCGACCCGTTCTTGATCCGAAGGCGATTAGCCGGAGGGGTGAATAGATTTCAGCCATTGCTGAAATCCATCAGTGGTTTCCTTTCTCCCTCCCTCTCATTTCGGCGCGGCCGGCGGCGGCGCACTCAGCTTCCAGTGCTCGTTGTCGAAACGCGCGGTCGTGAACAAGTCCACCGCGCGGGCGACGAGCGCCGTATTCTTCGCGGCCACATCCGTCTTCTCCGCGATGTCGTTCGCCAGGTCGAAGAGTTGCACCGGCGCCGTCGTCGTCTTGAGCCGGATCGCCTTCCAGCGGCCATCCATCAGCACCGCCTGGCTCACGCCTTGCTCGTAGAACTCCCAGTAAAGATAGGCGTGCTTCGGCTGCGTCCCGCGGCCCAGCAGCGTCGGGACAATGCTGATACTGTCGAGTTTCGCCGGCGCCTTCCCGCCCGCGAGTTCGCTCCA
Organism: Opitutaceae bacterium; assembly: GCA_031425115.1. Taxonomy (GTDB): domain Bacteria; phylum Verrucomicrobiota; class Verrucomicrobiia; order Opitutales; family Opitutaceae; genus ER46. The sequence goes on from JANPIT010000131.1 coordinate 7,140, forward strand.
CGTCGCCATCATGTCGCCAAAATATCCGACGTGATCCGAAACGGTGCCGGCCTTGATCTTCCCAGGCCAGCGCGCGAGAAACGGCACGCGAATGCCGCCATCGGTCAGGCTGCGCTTCAGCCCGGTGAGCGGACCGCTCACGTTGAAGAACGCAGGATCGTAACTCGGGCCGCCTTCCCGGTGCGGGCCATTGTCGCTCGAGAACATCACGAGCGTGCGCTCATCGAGCTTCAAGTCCTTGAGCTGGGCGAGCAGCGCACCGACGTCGCGATCCAGCCGCGTGACCATCGCCGCGTGATTTTTCGTCGAGTCGTTCCAGGGGCGATCCGCATAGATGCCTTGATCGGGCACCTCATTGCCCTCGCCGAGGACGCGCGAGCGTTCGTTGTTCGCGTGGGGCGTCACCAACGACACAAAGAGGAAGAACGGCTTCTCGCGGTTCCGTTGCACGAAAGCCCGCGAATCTTCCGCGGCGAGATCGTCGGCGTAGACCACGCGCTTGGTCGCATAGCCCACTCCGGGCGTCTCGCCCACCGCGATCAAATCATTGGGCAACGCCACCTTCTCGCCGTTGCGCCAGAGGAAGTCCGGGTAGTGGTTGTGCGCATGACCCTGGTTGAGAAAACCAAAGTGATAGTCGAAACCCTGCTTGCGCGGGTCGCCTTCGCTGTCGTGTTCACCGAGCCCCCATTTGCCCACGAGCCCGGTAGCGTATCCAGCTTGTTGTAACACCCGCGCGACTGTCACATCGCCCGTGCGGAGGAACTGCGCCTCCATGTTGCGGGCCCCGGCATTCCCGCGGACCCGCGTGTGGCCCAGATGCAGGCCGGTCATGAGCACGCTCCGCGAGGGCGCACACACCGTGCTGCCCGCGTAGAACTGCGTGAAACGCATCCCCTCCGCCGCGAACCGGTCGAGGTGGGGTGTCTGAATCAATTTTTGCCCGTAGCTACCGAGCTCACCGTAGCCGAGATCGTCGGCCAGGATGAAAATGATATTAGGCTTCGGCGCCTGGGCGAAAGCCGTGGCGAGGAGCAAAATGAGACTGGCGAGCGGGGCAAGGAAAGCACGCATGGCCCGAAGCGAAGCACCTTCGCCGCCGAATTCAACGCTGCGGCTGTCAGAGCCGTTGACTGAGACGGCTCGGGTCCGCGTGTAGCGCTCCGCGTGAACCAACGACCGCTACTCCCGAGCGAGCGGTCGCTCCGCGGTGGGCCGGCCGCTCCGCGGGCGGCTGATTGCGCCGGGTGGTGTTCGCGCAGCCGTGCTCTACGCAGCCGCGCGCGGAGCGCACGGCCCACCTCTAGGCAAGAACGCGAACTTAGCGCGCACCGCTTCACCCCCGACTCGGCCGTTGCTTTGCGCACGGCCCGCGTTCACTCGTTTGGTTCCCCGCCGCGTTCACCCCATGAACCTCCCCTGCCGTCGCGCCTTCCGCCTCGTGGCGTTGCTCAGTCTGCTCTGGCTGCGGCCGATCGCGCTGGCGCAGGAAGTGCAGCAGCACGGCCTCGTATTCGAAGAATGGGTGCGCGACACGTTCTTCGACGGTTACCGGCCCCGCCACTACACGCAAAAATGGGACATACCCGCCGCGGTGAACACCCGCTTCGGCGGCGTGCCGGTGAATCCCAAGGCCATCAAATACGGTGCGCCCGTCGATCTGGGTGATGCGCTTCGCCAATATCAGATCGACGAGCCGTTCCTCCTCGTCATCGGGTTCTGGCGGCAGGACGGGGACGAGAAGCGCTTTGTGAACATCATTTCCCCACGGATCGATCCCGTGGCGTGGCGCAAGCTATGGGGACCCGTGACCCTCGCCGACCTCCAGCGCCTCGACGCGATCATCAAAGATAAATCGCTCACGCCCGAAGCCGCCCGCGCGGCTGCCCTGAAGGTCAAAAACGCGCCGCCTTTCACGCAGTCGATCATCGTGGTGAATCCGAAGATCGATTCGAAAACCCAGCGTCGCCTCCAATGCAGTCTCCGCTTTGACGATGTGTTCCGGCACCTCGTGCCCGGCGGCAATCCCGCGGTGCAGGATCAGCCCGCGCTCTGGGGCGTGCCGTTTCCCATCGCGGTCGCGTCGAAGCCGCGGACCTTTGCGCGCTGAACTGCTGGCATGACTTCCGCCGCTGCGCCTGCGCCTGTTTCTCCCAACCCGCCGACGCTCGTCCGCGCGCTCGGACGTTGGACGCTTACCGCACTGGTGCTCAATTGCATCATCGCAAGCGGCATCTTCGGACTGCCGGACGACATCGCGCGGCTCCTCGGCGGCGCCGCGCCCTGGGCCTACCTGCTCGCCGCACTCGGAATCGGCGCGATCATGGCATCGTTTGCAGAGGTTGCGTCGCAGTTTCGCGAGACCGGCGGGCCGTATCTCTACGCGCGCGAAACCTTCGGGCGATTCGCCGGTATCCAAACCGCGTGGTTCGCATGGCTCACTCGCGTGACCGCCAGCGCCGCCATCGCGAATGTCTTCGTGTCCTACCTCGGCGAACTTTGGTCCGGCGTCGCCGCGCCGTTGCCGCGGGCCGCGGTGTTGATCGGACTCATGGGCACGCTCGCCATTGTGAATGTCCGCGGAGTGCGCAGCGGTGCGGCACTCAACAACGCGATGACTGTCGCGAAGCTCGCCCCGCTCGCGCTCTTCATCATCGCCGGCTTCATCCTCGCGCCGCGCGTCGAGCCCATGGCCGCCGTCGTTCCGCCGGGCGTCGGCGCCTGGGTCGATGCACTCGTCGTGCTGCTTTTCGCGTTTGGCGGATTCGAATCATCGATGATGGCCGGCGGGGAAACGAAGAACCCGCGCGCCGATGCGCCCTTCGCGCTGTTCATGGCGCTCATCCTGGTCGCAGCGATCTACCTTTCCGTTCATCTCGTCGCGATGTGGTCGGTGCCCGACCTCGGTGCGAGTCAGCGCCCGCTGGCCGATGCGGCGCGCGTATTTGCGGGGCCAGCCGGCGCCACCTTTATCGCCCTCGGCGCCGCGCTCTCCACGCTCGGCGCCCTCTCTGGCGGCATCGTCAGCGCCCCGCGCATGGTCTACGCGCTGGGCGAACGCGGCGATTTCCCGCGCATCTTCGCCGCGGTGCATCCGCGTTTTCGCACGCCGTGGATTTCCATCCTGCTCTGGGCGGGGCTCGTGCTCGGGCTCGCCCTCTGGGGCAGCTTCCTCTGGAACGCCGTGCTCTCCGTCGCCGCGCGGCTCGTCACGTATTCCGTGACCTGCGCCTCGCTGATCGCCCTCCGTCGGCAGCAGCCTGACGCGGACGCCTGGCGCGCACCCGCCGGAAACCTCTGCGCGCTGGTGGGCATCGGTTTCTGCGCACTGCTCGTCTGGCGACTGACCGGTCAGCACGCCGCGATCATGGCGGTCGTCGCCGGTATCGCCGTGATCAATTGGTGGGTGGTGCGCGCTCGCCCCCGACCCGTCGCGTCGGCAACGTCGCCGTAAGACCACCCGCCCCCTGAAATGGAAACCTCCCGCCGGCTCCAGGCCGTCCAGTCACCGATCATTCCCGTCATTGCCGATCTGATACGCACCCATCCTGGCACGATTTCACTCGGCCAGGGCGTCGTCGGCTACGGGCCCCCCGGCGGCGCCGAGGAGAAGATCACGCGTTTTCTCGCCGATCCGGCGAACCACAAGTATCAAGCGGTCGCCGGCATCGCCCCGCTGCTCGCCGCCCTTGAAAGGAAACTCGCGACAGACAACCACGTGACCGCCGGGGCCGGTCACTCCGCGCGGCTCATGGTGACCGCCGGCGGCAACCAGGCCTTCATGAACGCACTGCTCGCGATCGCCGATCCGGGCGACGAGGTGATCCTGCCGACGCCGTATTATTTCAATCACGAGATGGCGGTCACGATGGTTAGTTGCCGGCCCGTGCTCGTGCCGACCGACGCGCAGTATCAACTCGACCTCCCGGCTCTCCGCGCCGCGATTACGCCGCGCACGCGCGCCATCGTCACGGTCTCGCCCAACAATCCCACCGGCGCCATCTACCCCGAGTCGGCGCTGCGCGCGGTCAACGCGCTCTGCGCCGAACACGGTATCTTTCACATCAGCGACGAAGCCTACGCGGCGTTTACCTACGATGGCGCGCGCCACTTCTCGCCCGGCTCGATTCCGGCGAGCGCCGCGCACACGATCTCGCTCCACTCGATGTCGAAGGCTTACGGCTTCGCGAGCTGGCGTGTCGGCTGGATGGTGTTTCCGGAGAAACTCGAGCCGGCGCTGCGCAAAATCCAAGACACCCTGCTGATCTGTCCGCCCGTGATCTCGCAATTCGCGGCGCTCGGCGCGCTCGACGAAACGCGTGGCGGCGGCACGCCTTACGTGCAGGAGAAAATCCGCGCGATCGCCCACGTGCGCACGTTGGTGCAATCCGAACTCGCCGCCCTCGAACGCGACGGCGTCTGCACCGTGCCGCCCGTCCAGGGCGCTTTTTATTTCCTGCTACGAGTGAATGCGCCGGCCAAGGCGTCGACCTCCCTCGCCGTCGCCGAGCGGCTGATTCGCGAGCACGGCGTCGCCGTGATTCCCGGCAACGCCTTCGGCCTTGAACAGGGCTGTCACCTCCGCGTCGCGTATGGCGCGTTGCAGGAAAACACCGCCGCCGAAGGTCTCGGCCGGCTCGCCCGCGGTTTGCGCGCGACAAGGTAGGGCGAACCGTCCCCGGTGAGCCGTCGCAGGCTGAGCGTGCGACCGCCTCCCCAGTTCCGTCACCCGCCCTGCGCGACGGCTCGGCGAGACGCCTCGCCCTACCGCACACGCCCCAGCCCAAACTGATCGCCTCTCCTGCGCGGCCGGCCCGGAGGTCGGGCCCCGCCGCGCAAAGATAAATTCCAACGTCCTACACCTTTGGATACTCCCAGCCCTTGCGATACTCGCGGCGCATGAGCTTGGTCGCGGCCGCATCCCCGATGATCTGTTCCTTCGCGCCGTCCCACTCGAGGCTGCGGCCCACGCGGTAGCTGATCATCGCGAGCAAAGAGCAATTCGTGGCGCGGTGGCCTTCCTCGATGTCACTGACCGGCCGCCGACCCGTCTTGATCGCGTCGAGGAAATCGGCCCACAGCTCGCGGATGTTTTGCCCGTCGGGCTGGTTGAGCGTGGCGTCCTGATGCTGCGGCGTGCTGCCGTCCACGGGGTAAAACGTCCAGCCGCCGCGCCAGCCCAGATGGAACGTTCCTTTCGTGCCGTAAAAATACGCGCCAGCGTTCTCACCCTTCTCCGCGTTGTGACCGGCGAACTGGCGCGACTCCCACGCCATCGTGAATTGGTCGAAGACGAAGTGCGCCACCTGATGGTCGGGCGCATCGCTCGTCTGCTCGTTCGCCGTCAACACCGGAGCGCCCTTGATCGAGCGCCCGCCGGTGGAAAACACCCGCTTCGGCCATTTCTCATCGGTGATCCACAACACTTGATCGAACCAGTGGATGCCCCAGTCGCCGATCGTGCCGTTGGCGTAATCGAGATACTGCCGGTGGCCGCGCGGGTGTATGCCGCGCCCGCCCGCGCCCTGGTCGAGGTTGCGCGGGTCCCCGCCGTTAAACGGCCGGAGCGGCGCCGGCCCGCACCACAGATCCCAGTCCAGCTCCTTTGGCACTGGCTGCGTCGCCAACGGTTTTTCCGGGCCCGTGCCGGTGGTGTTGACGAAACAGCGGATCATGCCGATCGGTCCGACTTTGCCGGAGCGGATAAACTCGCGCGCCTCGATCGTGTGGGGCGAGGTGCGGCGGTGCGTGCCGACCTGCACCACGCGATTGTTCGCGCGCGCCGCCTTCACCATTGCCTGGCTCTCGGCGATGGTGTGCGCGGTCGGCTTGTCGACGTAGACATGCGCGCCGGCCTTCACCGCCGCGATCGTCGGCAGCGCGTGCCAATGGTCCGGCGTCGCGACGATCACGATCTCCGGCTTCTCCTTCGCGAGCAGCTCACGGTAGTCGCGATATTTGCGGGGCTGGTCGCCACTGAGCTTGATGATTTTCTCGGCGCTGGGATCGAGCGCGCGCTGGTCGACGTCGCAGAGCCCGACGATCTCGCATTGGCCGCTCGCCATCGCCTCGCCCACGATGTTGCCGCCCCACCAGCCGGTGCCGATCAGCGCGGTGCGATACTTGCGACCCGCTTTGTCGGCCGCGCGGATGTAGACGGGAAGAGCGGCGAGCGAGCCGGCCGCGAGGGTGCTCTGCACAAAGGAACGGCGATTCATGGGGTAAGCGCGAGTCGAACGGAATCGCAGGGCCGATACAATCCTCCGCGCGCCGGATGAAGCGCTACGTTTTATCCCGCTTCAACGCCACCCACCACACCCATGCGGCAAACAGCACCTGAAACGGCAGTCGTGACCACAGGACCGCGGGCGAAAAATTCGTTCCGGGCATGTGCCCCTGAAGCGCGACGTGCACGTTCGCGGGGAAGATTGCGATGAGCAGCGCAATCAGCCCCCAGCCCGCCACGCGCCGCGTCGCGGGCACCAATAGCCCGATCCCGCCGAGAATTTCCGCGACCCCGCTGATCGCGTTCAACGCCTCAGGCCAAGGCAGCCACGGTGGCATCATGCCGAGATATATCGCCGGCGAGCGAAAGTGATTCACGCCCGCGACCACGAAAAACACCGCCAGCACCACCCGAGCTATAGCGCGCACCACGCTCACGCGGAGAGCGCAGGCTCTTTGACCGCGCGGCCGCCGATCATGTCTCGCAACTCGCTCCACGCCTTGCTCAAGCCCGCGGGCTGCACGCCTCCGCCCAGCAAATACGCGCGCGCCACGACGTCCTCGTGGCCCCGATACCGCGGCGGCAACGAGAAGAGGGTCGCCCCGTCAGCGGTGACGATGTCGGAGAAAAAAACTCCCTCGCCGACGGCGAGTTCGCGCCGGTCCACCGGCACCGCCGCCACGCGCGCCGGCAGCCGCAGCCACGGCCGGTAAACAAACTCGAGCCCACCTTCCGTCCGCTGCACCAGCCGGCCATACGTCCGCACCGGCACGCCGGGGAAATTGGGCCCGGAGAACATCAGGTTATCATTCTCCGCCGCCGAGAATCGATTCCGCCTCACCGTCAGAAAATCCCAGCAAAACAACCAGCCAAACACCGACAGCCGGAACGCCCAGCCCGCCGTAAAATATGCCACGATAATCACCACGAGCGACAACCCCGCACCGACCCACGGATCGAGCGTTGCCGCGATCGTCACCAAGCCGAGCAGCGCGGTGCGAGCGACTTTCAACGCGGCGTCGATCGCGCCCCACGGACTAAGCAGGATCAGGACGTTGATCGCGTGCGATGCGAGCCACACCAGCGCAAACACCGCGATGCCAAACGGCACGGTTAGGATATTGAGCAGCCACGACACATCGAACGCCGCGAGGTGGATCGCCGCGACTCCGCTCGACCCGAACACGGGCGCCGCCGCGGTGGGTCCTTCGCCACTCACCAGCATTTTTGACATCGCATCGATCGCAAACGGGATCACGGCGCCCGCGGCGACTAGCCCGCTGAATTTGTTCTCGATCGTCTCGAGCACATCGAGCGGCTTCTTCCAACCCGGCGGCACGGTTGCGCCGAAGACATCTTTTGCCGCGCAGATCGCAACCAACAGCAGCGCGGGCAGCCAGAAGCCCGGCTTGGCAAACCACGGCAGCGTCGCGCGTGCCTGCTCGTTCGGCGCAATCCACCACTTGTAGGCGCCATACGCGCCCGTCCCCAGCAGAGGAGAAATCGCGATGCCGGTAATCGTCGAGACCGCGGACGCAATCGGCGCAGCCGGCGAACGGTCTCCTTTCCCACCCGGCGACGTAACGGTGGCCGCCGCGACGGCAAAGGGCACCACAATCACCAGCGCAAGTGCGACCAGCAGCGAAAGCAGGGTGATTCGTTTCATAAGAGTGAGCAGCGACCGGCGCCGCCGACGGAATCAGTAGGCCAAGCAAGCCGTTTTGCAATTCAGCGCGCGCCCTACACCACGCTTCGGAGATTCCCTGCGCCCGCGGGGTGATTTTTCCTGATTTCGTGATTTCCATATTCATTGTCTCAGCGGTCTGCCGCCCACCTTCCAGATTGCACAAAGAGCGACCCCGTGCCGCCATCCGCCCGTGCCGCGCCTCGAGCCACGTCGACTCCCCCTCCTGCTTTTCTGGAGCATCGTGGCGGCGCTGCCGGTGCTTGCGATTGCCGGGATCGCGATCACGCACAGCCGCAACATCGTGTTCTGGGACGGGTTCGACACGGCGCTCGACCTCGTCCTCCGCATCGACGCCGGGGCCAGTTGGCGCGAACTGCTCCAACGGTTTTTCGCGATTAACAACGAGCACCGCATGGTCACGAGCCGGCTGATGTATGCCGCGAGCTACTGGCTGACGGGCACCATTAATTTTCACGTCATTGGCGCGATCGGAAATCTCTTCCTCGTCGGGCTCGCGGCCACGCTCGTCGTCGCCGTCGACGGATGGGAGCGGCGACTGAGGATGGCCGTGGTGCTCTCCTTCCTGCTCTTTCAACTCGAGCACTTCGAGAGCTTCGTCTGGTCGGGCGCAGCGATTGACCACTTTCAAGTCGTCTTCCTCGCGCTGCTCGCGGTCGTCGCGCTCGCCCGCGGCAGTGTCGCCGGATGCGCGGTGGGCGCGCTCTTCGGACTACTCGCCACCTTCACGCTCGCCCACGGCAATGTGGTATGGCCGCTCGGGGCGCTGCTGCTGGTGCAGCAGCGACGCTGGCGCGAACTCGCCGGTTGGATCGCTTTCAGTGTCCTCACGGTCGCGGCCTTCCTCCACGGCTTCGAACTGAATCCGGAGCATCGCGTCGTCGAGCTGGGCGCCGCCAATTTTTTCCGCCTGGGTCGCTACTGGCTCGCCCTGCTCGGAGCGCCGCTGACGCTCGGCCACGCCGCCTACGCGCCCATCCCGGGGGCACTCCTGCTCGTGGCCCTCGGCGCACTGGCCCGCCGCGGCTTCGCGACCCGCCAGCCCGTGGCGTTCTTCGGCACGCTGTTCGCAATCGGAGCGCTCACGCTCATCGCGCTCGGTCGCGCGGAACTGGCCGGCGCCGACGTGAACTCGCGCTACCTCATCCACGGCGCACTCGCCTGGGCCCTCGTGATTTTCATGCTGCTCGAACTCGCGGTGGAGGCACAACCCGCTCACCCGTTCCGCCCCCTCGTCTGGGTGCTGCCGGCGCTGGTGGTGTTCACGATCGCGGCCAACCGCAAATTCGGCCCGC
>JANPIT010000132.1:0-4406 GCA_031425115.1 Opitutaceae bacterium
CCTCCACGTCGGCGATGTTGTGCGCATACTGCTCACCGAAGATCGCGGTGCGCCCGTCGAGGGCCTTGGCATCGGTGAGGTCGATGCCGGGGAGATTTTTCGGCAGGGGAGTTTTGAGCAGCGCCGCGAGGGTTGGCCAGAGATCGACGTTGCTGGCGAGGTGGTCGCGATCCTGACGAGGTGCCACGCGGCCGGGCCACGAAACCATGATGGGCGTGCGATTGCCGCCTTCGTAGGGCGTGAGCTTCGAACGCGGCGCGAAGCGGTTGGCTCGCTCCGGGTCCTGCAGCCACCCGTTGTCGGTTGTATATACTACGATGGTGTTTTCGCGGAGGCCTTTCTGGTCGAGGTAGCTGAGGAGTTCGCCACAGGTCTGATCGAACCACTCCACGCAGGCCCAGTAGAGGGCGACGGGCTCGTTCGGGGCGAGTTTGAGGTATTTATCGAGGAGCGCCTGGGGCGGGGTGTGCGGGGTGTGCGGGAGCATGGGCGCATACCACACGAGCCACGGCTGAGAGCCGGATTGCTCGATGAATTGCGTGATGGGCGCGAGGCCCTTGCGGCCGATGTCGAGACCCACGTCGCCGTGGCGACTGCCCTTGGCCTCGCCCTGCGTCATCGCGTGCGTGAAGCCGGCGGTTTTCACGGGGTCGCCTTCCCACCACTTGCCGGTCTCGAGAGCGCGGTAGCCGCGCGAGGTCAGGTCGCGGACGAAGTTCGGGCGGGACCGGAACTGCTCGATGATCGCGTTGTAGTAGCGCGCATAGTTCGCGTTGGTGCGTCCGGTCTGGGGATTGACGCCGGCATCGGGCAGCGCGGGGTCGTTGCCCGTGACGCCATGCTGATGTGGATACAGCCCCGTGGCGATGGTGGCGAGCGAGGGCCGGCAGAGCGGGACGGGCGTATAGCCGCGGGCAAACGTGAGCGACTGTGCGGCGAGTTTGTCGAGGGCGGGCGTCGCGATGTGCGGGTGACCCATGAAACCGTAGTCGCCCCACGCTTGATCATCGGAGATGATGACGACCACGTTGGGCCGGGAGGCGGCGGGCGCGGCCGCGCAGAGCGAGCTGGCTAGTGGGAAAAGCAGGGCGACGGATAAAAGGAGGATATGTTTTCTCATACGGACTGAGGTTGGGCGTCGTTCACGGAGCCGGCCAAAGACGAAAGCGGGGCAGGTGGATCGATAGGCCGAGAGGGGAATCGGTGGGCAGGGTGGCGCCGAGGGCGAGGCGGAACAGGAAACGATTCCTTTTTCCTGCATACTTCAAGAGGAAATTCGGGCGTGCTCTTTATCGAGCTATAGTTCGCGGACTGGTTCGGGTCGGCGTCAGTGCCGGCGCAGTCCGAGAATTTCTTCCGCGCGCTCGCTCACGGAACGGAAACGCGCGGCGTTGGCGGGCAGCTTCAGATCTTCGTCGTAGGTCGGGATCATCGCCTTCATCCGCAGTTGTCCCTCAGGGGTCGCCAACAGTTGCGGGAAGCACGACTTTATCACCTCAAGGACGATGGCGACTGACACCGAAGCGCCGGGCGATGCGCCGAGCAGGGCGGAAATGCTGCGGCGTTCGTCGGTGATCACCTCCGTCCCGTAGTGAACGATCCCGGCCTGCCCATCCGTTTTTTTGATCGCCTGCACGCGGATGCCGGCATCGATCAGGCGCCAGTCGGCGACCTGGGCTTCGGGATAGAAAAGTCGCAGCACCGCGAGACGATCGGCCATGCTCTGCGTTCCCTGCTGCACGAGGTAGCGCACCAGATCCAGGTTGTGGATACCGATCTTCACAAGCGTCGAGAGATTGTCGGGGCGCACCGAACCCGGGAGATCCGTGAAGCTCCCCTTTTGGTGGAGGAATTTCGTGGTCCACGCCGCAAACGGACCGAAGAGGAGGGTCTTTTTTCCATCGAGGATCCGCGTGTCGAGATGTGGCACCGCCATGGTGGGAGCGGCCGCGAGCGCCTGGCCGTAGACCTTGGCCTGGTGCCGGCTGACGACGGCGGGATTGTCGCATATGAGCCACTGGCCACCGATCGGAAAACCGCCCAGGCCTTTCGCCTCGGGAATTCCCGATTTTTGTAGGAGCGGCAGACTGCCGCCGCCCGCTCCTATGAACACAAACTTGGCCCGAGTAACATGCACCTGGCGCGTGATTTGATTTTGCGCGGCGACCTCCCAGCCCATCTCCAGTCGTCGCAGCCGAATGACGCGATGGCTCGCTGCGATGCCGCATCCTTCCTGCTGGCCGAGCCAGTGCAGCAACTGGCGGGAGAGGGCGCCGAAGTTCACATCGGTGCCCGCTTCCATCCGCGAGGCAGCGATCGGCTCGGCGCCCCGGCCCGCCACGAGCAGCGGGGCCCAGTCAGCGATGTTTTCGCGCCGCGAGGTAAACTCCATCGGCGAGAAAAAATGATGCGCCGACATCGCTTCGTGGCGCGCGCGGAGAAAATCAACCTGCTCCTGTCCGTGCACGAAACTAAGATGGGGAACCGGATTGATAAACTCGTGCGGTTGGGGCGCCATGCCGCTGGAAACCGCATAGCTCCAGAATTGTTTCGATTGCTCGAACTGCTCGAAGATCTCGATGACCTTTCGGACGTTTACCGAACCGTCCGTCTCGCGCTTCGGCGTGTAGCTCAGTTCGCAGATGCCGGCGTGACCCGTGCCCGCGTTATTCCATCCGTCCGAACTCTCCCGGGCCAGGCCGTCAGTGACCTCGAACACCTGAAGGATCAGTTCGGGTGCGAGGCGTTTCAGAAGTGCGCCGAGCGTGGAAGACATGATGCCACTCCCGATGAGGACGACGTCGGCGTGAGCGCAGGGAAGGGGAGAAATCATGGCAGCGGGAATGGGACGGGCATCGCGGCAAGCAATTGGCCGGGGAAAATCCGGCGAGTTTACGTGCTGTGCAGGAAACGTTTCCTTTTTCTGATTGTATTCAAGAATAAACCCTGTTGCCTGCGTCGCTTCGGGAGCCAGTCCGCCAGTCACGCCGCTCCGCTTACCCTTCGGTTTCCGGTTTTTCTCCTGCCCCACTTCCCGGTCATGAAATCCAGCTCTCTCGAATCCGCCTATAAACTGGCGCGCGCACGCTACGCCGAGCTCGGCGTGGACACGGATCGCGTGCTCACCGCGCTCACGCGCATTCCGGTGTCGATGCACTGCTGGCAGGGGGACGACGTGGGTGGTTTCGAACACGCCGGGGGTGCACTGGGCGACGGACTCGCGGTGACGGGAAATTACCCGGGCAAGGCGCGCACGCCGGATGAGCTGCGTGGCGATTTCGAATGTGCGAGTGCGCTCATTCCCGGCCGCAAGCGCATCAATCTCCACGCCTCCTACGCCGAAATGGACGGGAGAAAAGTCGATCGCGATGCCCTGAGCGCGGATCAGTTCAAATCGTGGATCGCGTGGGCGAAGCGGCGCAGGCTCGGGGTGGATTTCAACCCGACCTATTTCTCGCACCCGCTCGTCCAGGGCGGCTCCACGCTGTCGCACGCGGACAAGGCGGTGCGGCGTTTCTGGATCGAACACGGCATCCGGTCGCGGGAAATCGGCGCGGCCATCGGCAAGGCGCTCGGCAAGAGTTGTCTCACTAATTTCTGGATACCGGACGGCATGAAGGACACGCCTGCCGATCGCGCGGCGCCACGGGCCCGCCTCGCCGAATCGCTCGATGCGATTTTCGCCAAACGCATCGATCCCAAGTTCAACGTCGACGCGGTGGAGCCCAAGTTGTTTGGCCTCGGTTCGGAAAGTTACGTCGTCGGCTCGCACGAGTTCTATCTCTCGTATGCGGTCAGCCGGAAGAAGCTGCTCACGCTCGACGCGGGGCACTACCATCCGACGGAGGGCATCGCGGACAAGATTTCCTCGGTGTTGCAGTTCCTGCCGGAGATCGCGCTGCATGTGTCGCGCGGCGTGCGTTGGGACAGCGATCATGTGGTGACGCTCTCCGATGAGCTTCAGGCCATCGCCCAGGAAATCGTCTGGGGTGGCTACACGAACCGGGTGCGCATTGGATTGGATTACTTCGATGCCAGCATCAACCGCGTCGCGGCGTGGGTGATCGGCACGCGTAATATGGGGCGGGCCCTGCTGCTCGCGCTCGTCGCGCCCATCGACCGACTCCGCGCCGCGGAGCGCGCGGGCGATTTCACGACCCGGCTGGGTCTGATGGAAGAGGCGAAGAGCCTGCCTTTCGGCGCGGTCTGGGATTACTACTGCCTGCAGCAAGAGGTGCCCGTGGGCGACACGTGGCTTGCCGAGGTAAAACGCTACGAACGCGACGTGCTGAGCCGCCGCTGAGCGGGAGATCACTGCGTAACGAAAATTCCACTACGATGGAAAATCCATTTCTCGGCGTCGTCTTCCACTGGCTCGGCGGCCTGGCCTCCGGCAGTTTCTATGT
>JANPIT010000133.1:0-9065 GCA_031425115.1 Opitutaceae bacterium
GTGGCGCGCGAGGTCGGCACGGAAGGCAAACTCGGCGGCCAGGCGCAGGTCTCGGGCGTCGCCGGCACCTGGAAGGATCTTACGGACAACGTGAACTTCATGGCCTCGAACCTCACGGAGCAGGTTCGCGGTATCGTGAAAGTGGTTACGGCGGTGGCCAACGGCAATCTGAGCCAGCGCCTCACCGTGCAGGCGAAGGGCGAGGTCGCCGCGCTCGCGGACACGATCAACAACATGACGGACACGCTGGCGATCTTCGCCGATCAGGTCACCAACGTGGCCCGCGAAGTCGGGGTCGAGGGCCGCTTGGGCGGCCAGGCTAACGTCCCCGGCGCCGCTGGCACGTGGAAGGATCTCACCGGCAATGTGAACCTGCTCGCCGCCAATTTGACGACGCAGGTGCGCGCGATTGCCGAGGTTGCCACGGCGGTGACCAAGGGCGATCTAACCCGCTCCATCCAAGTCGATGCCAAGGGCGAGGTCGCCGAGTTGAAGGACAACATCAACACGATGATCTCCAACTTGCGCGAGACGACCGAAAGCAACCGGGAGCAGGACTGGCTGAAGACGAATATCGCGAAATTCACCGGCATGCTGCAGGGCCAGCGCGAGTTGAATACGGTCGGCAAGATTCTGCTCACCGAATTGGTGCCACTGGTCAGGGCGTATCAGGGGACCATCTACCATCTCGCCGGCAGCCAGCGTGATTCAAACCTGAACCTGCTTTCGAGTTACGCTCATGGCAGCGGACGGCTGGCGGAAAGCATTCAACTCGGCGAAGGCCTGGTCGGCCAGTGCGCCGTGGAGAAGAAGAGCATCCTGCTCGAGGATATCCCACCGGATTTCATCACCATCTCGTCCAGCCTCGGTGAGGCCCGCCGGATCAGCATCATTGTGTTGCCCGTGCTCTTCGAGGGCCAGACCAAGGCGGTGATCGAACTCGCCTCGCTCGATCGATTCACGGAAGTGAATCTCAACTTCCTCGACCTGCTCACTCAGAGCATCGGCGCCGTCTTCAATACCATCGAGGCGACGATGCGCACCGAGGGCCTGCTGATGCAATCGCAGCAACTCACGGTCGAGCTCCAGTCGCGCCAGAGCGAACTGCAGCAGACCAACGAACAGCTGGGCTCCAAGGCCCGGCTGCTCGCCGAGCAGAACGCCGAGGTCGAGCGCAAGAACGCCGAGGTCGAACAGGCGCGCCATGCGCTGGAGGAAAAGGCCGCGGAATTGGCGCTCACCTCCAAATACAAATCGGAGTTCCTCGCCAACATGTCGCACGAGCTGCGCACCCCGCTCAACTCGATCCTTATTCTCAGCCAGCAGCTCGCGGAAAACGCCCCGGGCAATCTCTCCGTCAAACAGGTCGAGTTCTCCCGCAACATCAACTCGTCCGGTTCTGACCTGCTGCATCTCATCAACGACATTCTCGATCTTTCCAAAATCGAATCCGGCACGGTCTCCGTGGAGGTGGAGGAGATTTCGTTCGCCGGCCTGCAGGATAACATCGATCGCAACTTCCGCCACGTGGCGGAAGCCAAGAGCTTGCCGTTCAACGTGAACTTCTCCGACGAATTGCCGGAGACGATGGACAGTGATCCAAAGCGTCTGCAGCAGATCCTGAAAAATCTTCTCTCCAATGCGGTCAAGTTCACGGCGCACGGCCACGTGCATGTGCGCGTCGCGCTTGCGACGAGGGGCTGGAGTCCGGACCATCCCGTGCTGAGCAAAGCGCAGCAAGTGGTGGCGTTTGCGGTTGAGGATACCGGCATCGGCATCCCGGCGGACAAGCAGCGACTCATCTTCGAGGCCTTTCAACAGGCTGACGCCGGCACATCGCGTAAATACGGCGGCACTGGCCTGGGTCTCGCCATCAGCCGTGAGCTGGCGGTGCTGCTGGGTGGCGAAATCAAGCTATCCAGTATCCACGGCCAAGGGAGCACCTTCACGCTGTTCCTGCCGGTGCACTTTGCTGGCGCGGTGGGGGCGCAGAGCCCCACTGGTGTATCCGAAAACCAAGCACCGGCCTCGCGCGAACTCCGCGTGCTCCCGGTGGCCCGCGACGAACACATCGAGGACGATCGCGCCTCGATCAACGAGGGCGATCCGGTGCTGCTCATCGTCGAGGATGATCCTCATTATGCGCGCATCCTCCTGGGCTTGGCGCGGGATAAGGGTTTCAAGGGCATCGTCGCGGCAAAAGGCACGATCGGGCTTTCGCTCGCCCGGCAGTTCCGGCCGTCCGCGATTTCCTTGGATATCTTCCTGCCGGACATGTTGGGTTGGACATTGCTCAACCAGCTCAAGCTCGACCCGTTGACCCGCCACATCCCGGTGCAGATCGTGACG
Organism: Opitutaceae bacterium; assembly: GCA_031425115.1. Taxonomy (GTDB): domain Bacteria; phylum Verrucomicrobiota; class Verrucomicrobiia; order Opitutales; family Opitutaceae; genus ER46. The sequence continues at coordinate 2,350 of JANPIT010000133.1, forward strand.
TTGGAAGAAGAGCGCCAGCACGGACTCGCGCACGGTGCGTTCGCTTATGTGATCAAGGCGCCGACCACCGAGGGGCTGGAAGCGGCCTTCGACCGGATCAAGGACTTCACGGTCCCGCGCGCCAAGCGGCTGTTGATCGTGGAAGACAATGCCATCGAGCGGCAGTCGATCGTCGAGTTGCTCGGTCATGACGACATCGAGGTGTCGACCGCGGGCACCGGCAGCGAGGCGCTGGCGGCCATGTTCGATCGCTCGTTCGATTGCGTCGTGCTCGACCTGCGCCTGCCCGATATGACCGGCTTCGAGTTGCTGGAAAAAATTCACGCCGAGCCTGCGCTCGCCGCCGTTCCCGTGGTAGTTTTCACGGGTAAAGATCTGAGCCCGGACGAGCAGGCGCAGCTGAAAACGATGGCGAAGAGCATCGTGCTCAAGGACGTCCAGTCCCCCGAGCGTTTGCTGGATGAGACCGCGCTCTTCCTGCACCGCGTCGTGACCGACCTACCCGCCGAAAAGCAGCGGATGCTCACGGAATTGCACAGCTCCAAGGAGATTCTCCGGGGCCGAAAGGTCCTCGTGGTGGACGACGACGCCCGCAACATCTTCGCGCTGACGTCGCTGCTCGAGAACCAAGAGGTCGAGGTCCTGAGCACCACCAACGGTCGCAGTGCCATTGAGATCATCCAAAAAACGGACGACCTGAGCTTGGTGCTGATGGATATCATGATGCCGGAGATGGATGGCTACGAAACGATGCGCGAAATCCGCAGGGTGCCCGCGCTCCGTTCCCTGCCGATTCTGGCGCTGACGGCCAAGGCAATGAAAGGCGATCGTGAGAAATGTCTCGACGCTGGCGCCAGCGACTACATCGCCAAACCTGTGAATACCGATCAGCTCCTCTCCTTGATGCGCGTCTGGTTGTATCGCTGAGCATCACATGGAGGAACTAATCAACATTCTGATCGTGGACGATGAGCCTAAGAATCTCACCGTGCTCGAAACTGTGTTGGACGACCCGGCCTACCGGTTCTTCCGCGCGGAGTCGGGCAATCAGGCCTTGCTCGCGCTGGTTAACGAACGATTCGCGCTGCTCATTCTGGATATTCGCATGCCCGGGATGACGGGTTTCGAGCTGGCGAAGCTGATCAAAGAGCGAAAAAAAACCTCCGAAGTCCCCATCATATTTCTCACGGCCTATTACAGTGAGGATCAGCATGTGCTCGATGGTTACGGCAGCGGCGCGGTCGATTACCTCCACAAGCCGGTGAACGCTGCAATTCTGCGTTCGAAGGTCGCGGTCTTCGCCGAGCTGCATCGCAAGAGCCGAGAGGTCGAACACATCAATCGCGCCTTGCTCACGGAAGTGGCTGAGCGGCGTCTGGCCCAGGCGCAACTGCAGCAGACCGTGGAGGAGCTAGAGGTATTTTCCTACAGCCTCGCTCACGATCTGCGTGCGCCGCTTCGGGCGATGCGCGGATATTCCGATGTGCTGGTGAGCGACCACGGGGAGCGCCTCGATCCGGAAGCGCTCGGCTACCTTCGTCGCATCGGGTCGGCGGCCGAACGCATGGACGCTCTGGTCCGTGACATCCTCAGCTATAGCAAAGTTGCTTCGGGTGACTTGGATATGCGTCCCATCGACGTCGGCCAATTAATTCACGAAATCACCGCGCTGTATCCGGGACTGCAGAAGAGTAACGCCGATATCACCATCGCAGGCCCGATCCCGCCGGTAATGGCCAACGAGGCGGCGCTCTCGCAGATCGTATCCAACTTGCTCGGCAATGCCGTTAAGTTTGTCCGGCCCGGAGTGCGTCCCCGCGTGGACGTGCGCAGCGAAGTGAACAACGGCTACGTTTGCCTGTGGTTTGAGGATAATGGCATTGGCATTCCCAAAAGTGCACAGGCACGACTGTTCAATCTCTTCACGCGCTTGCAGCGGCCGGAAGACTACGAAGGCACCGGAATTGGCCTGGCGATCGTGCGTAAAGCGGCGACTCGCATGGGCGGAAGTGTCGGAGTGGAGTCCGATGCGGGCAAAGGCAGCCGATTTTGGGTTCAGCTGAAGCAAGCGCAGGAGTAGGTCACCGTCAGGCGCGGAACGGGCGCGAGGAGATTTTCCCCGCAGCGACCTTCAGACGTTCGTCTGTCCCCACTGCACGGCGTGACGCACAAGTTCCTCTCCCGAGTCGAGGAACAGTTTCAACTTCAATTGCTGGCGATAGGAATCGATGGTCTTGGCGCTCAGGTTGAGTCGCTCGGCGATCTCCCGGGTGCTGGCTCCATCACCGATGAGGTGAAACACTTCCGCTTCTCGTGCACTGAGCGTCTCGATCGAGAAGAGGGGATTGATCCCCTTCTTGTTCACGAATCGACGCAACACCCGCTCCTTCATCGCGGGACTGAGGTAGATCTCGCCCCGCGCGACGCATTGGAGCGCAGCCGAGAGATGTTCGGCCGCGTCCTGCTTCATCACATAGCCGACTGCGCCGGCGCGAAATGCACGCTCGGCGTAGATCGCCTCATCGTGCATCGACATCACCAATACGAGCACTTGAGGCGCCTTCTCTCGAATTTGCCGGGTGAGCTCAATGCCGCCGCCACCGGGTTTCAGGGATAGGTCGATGATCGCGATGTCCGGCTGGATGGAGCCGATCAAATTGATGGCGACATCGGCCGATTCCGCTTCGCCACATACCGCCAGGTTCTGATCTTGGTTTACCCGCGCGGCCACGCCACTACGGGTGATCGGGTGATCGTCGACGAGAAGAACGCGGCGCTTTTGTCCCGCTTGACTGGTGGAATTGCCGTCCGTTTCGGACGAGGGTGCGAGAACCTGAGCAATCGAATCGCTGAGAGCTACCATGGTGGGCCGTAGGAGACGCCGTAGGCGGGTAAGTTCCCTCGCTGCCCCAAGGGAACGTCGTATGCGGATAATTCGGACAGATGTGAGGGGCATTGCCCCAATTCCCTTATCGTGTGCTGGAGCAGTGGCGGCTTGCGACACAAGCGGAACAGCCACGAGCGCTCGTTGGGCACGCTCGGGCGTGATCAATAAGCGAAATTCTGGAACGGATCGGGGTCGTGCTCCAAGGCAGGCCAATCAAAGCTGTAACGCTCGGCGTCCGGCACGTTAGTTGGAAACTTCAGCCGGAGATATTCCACATGCCAAGTTTCGCATAGCCGTTCTCCTTCAGCACGGCTTTGCAATTAGCTTCGACCTCCACGCACACCCGCAGGAGTAGCTCGTGCACGCGGAACGAGTAGCTCGCCAGGTTTTTGTCAGCGGGCTCAATGTAGTCGAACAGCTCTAGCAGATCTTTTTGGATAATGAGAAATGCCCGGACATAGTGTTGCGGATCGACCGCGAATTTCGGATGCATCACGTAGGCCCACGTCCCGCCTGTCGCGTAGTCACCGCCCACGAAGGGTCGCACTGTCCGCCGATAGGGTTTGGCTATCGCCATGCGTGTGGGGTGCTGCTGAGGTTCTGTTTCGGCCATTCAGGCCATCGGGCAAAGTGGCGGGGTGTCTAGCCGGCCAATAATACTTCGGGATGCTTGCGTGCGATATCGAGCAAGCGCAGGGCCGCACCCGTTGGTCTCCTCCGGCCACGTTCCCAACTCGCAGCGGTGACGGTGGGAATATTCATCATCGCGGCGAATACCGGCTGACTCACGTTGAGCTTGCGGCGGATGGAACGAACTTGCGAGGGCGTGAGCGGCTTCACCGGCGGCGGAAGCGACCGCGTTGCCGTGCGCAGGGTGAGTTTTTCCTTGCCCGAAACGTGACGCGCAAACGCCGCGACGCTGCCGACGAGATCGTCGGCGTTGAACTCAATGGCCTTGGTTTTCATGTCTGAATTCTCGTTTGATGATTTCGACGGCGGCCCTCAGCCGTTTCTCCTGATCCGGCGTAAGGTTCTCCGACTTGGCCTTGGTGTAGACGTAAAAGAAAATGATCGTGTCGTGCTGAGGGAGGTAGAGGTAGATGACGCGTGCCCCGCCGGCTCGACTCCGCCCCCGCAAAGCCATTCGCACTTTGCGCAGGCCCTGCAATCGCGGCATGATGTCGCCCTTTTCCGGGTCTTTTAGGAGGTCGTTTTGAAGTTGGTTGAGAAAGGTGTCATCGGTGACCTGCGTGACGAGGCTGGTGAACAGCGGCAGCTCGATGAATGTCAGTTCCATGTTACCCTTACACTGTAAGGGATGCTTTTCAAGCGGGTCAAACCCCTTTCGGGGTAGGTCCGCTCCCCCAATTACGGTAGCCGCACGGCATTGAAAGCTGGTCCCGACCTCCCGCGAATGGAGGGATGGGAAAGAATCAAACCAGACTCGTGGAGGGCTTTTTCCGTCTGTCGCGGTGCGTGCCCAAAATTAGGCACAATTCAGCGAACGATTGGCCCTATTTTAGATTCTGGAGCTGGGGTAACCTTGCGCACGAAAGGAAACACACGATGAAAACCGAATTCGAAAAGTTCTTCGACGAGCCGATGAATCCAGAAAAGGAAGCGCTGGCCATGGCAACACACGTGATCTGCCGTTTGCTGGTCTGGATGGCAGACGGCCGGACTATCGAAGCGCGTGGTCTGCGCACCTGCGTTGCGCTCTCGCGGACCTGCTCGCCCTTGAGGCACGTGACGACCGACTGCATGCCGGCCGCGATCTGCTCCGACTTGATCTGCAACGTGGCCTTCTCGGCAGCGGCTTCTTCCTGGATCGCGAAGTTGCGACGGATGCGGACTCCGTTGATACGGCCGTCGACCCGCCACGTGGAAATGCCGTTTCGATTTTTGAAGCGGCGGACAGCAAACGATGGGTTGCTCATGTCTAGGTTGCCCACGTCAATGGGCAACCTAGCTTCGCTAAAAATTAAGTAATGCTTTGTAAGCGACTTAAAATGGGGCGGCCAACGGGACTCGAACCCGCGACCCCAGGATTCACAATCCTGTGCTCTAACCAACTGAGCTATGACCGCCGTAAATTGAAGGAGGCGGAACCTCGCGAGCCGGGTTCAGAGTGTCAACTCCGCTTTCAGCCGTGAGCCCCGGCCGACGTTGGAAGGGAGTCTCCGATATCCGGCCGAGTGGCTGCGGACGGGGTGGGGCGATTTCGACGGCGCGGCCCGGCGTGGCGTAATTGAACGCGGGATACAGGCGTTGCCGTGGGTTCGCACGACACGGAGGCCGCCGGTCTCGTTAGCTGTAAAAACCGCCCGACATCTCCATGACGGAGCAGGGATACATCACGGATTGGCAGGGCGCGTTTCGAACCTGGCGAGGGTAGTTCGGGTCGGGGGAAGAGAGCTCGGCCGTGGGTGCCTCCGGGGTTTTCGGCGCGGATGCGCCCCCGTGTTGCACTACCGTAGCCTCAGCCGGGGAAGCTTTATCATCAACACCCATGGAAAGAATGACCCGCATCTGTAACCGCGGTGTCACTACCTCCGTCAATTTGCTGCTTTTTCTTACGCGCAGATCGCACCGCTTCGGGTCGGCCGGCGTTTCATGACTGAGAAGCTGCAAAAATGACCTTCAGGTGATCGCTGGTGAGCGGCTTCACGATGTAACCGGCTACCACCCCGGAGCTTTTCACCGTTTCCCGATCCTTCGGTTCGTTGGACCCGGTCAGCGCGAAGATTTGAGGCAGGGGCTGCGGTGGCTCTGCTTGGATCGAGGCCAAAACTTCGAGACCATTCACCGGGGCCATTTTGAGATCTAATAGAACTATGCTCGGGAGCGGGAAGGCCGCGCGGTCCGCGAATTTATCGCGGCCCAACAGGTAAGCGATGGCGTCACGGCCATTCTCGACATGCGTAATGCGTCCGTGAGTGAACCGTCGCAGCGCGCGCTCCGTGAGAAAAAAATCGTCTTCGTCGTCTTCGACGACCAGCACCGTTCGCTCCTCGTTCATCTCGCGGGAGCAAGGTGCGGCACGTCGACGAGCGCAGTGAGACCCCAAAACGACGCCAGATCCTTGGGCGCCGCCACGGTGGCCGAGGCGGGTGGGGCATCCTCGAGCTCGATCCAGAACTCCGTTCCGTGGCCGGGCGTTGAAGCCACGCCCACGCTACCGCCCATTCGTTCGACGGCTTTCTTCACAATCGCGAGGCCGATGCCAGTTCCGGGGATCGCTTTATCCGCCGCGCGCTCGAACATGCGGAATATCCGCGCGTGATCCGACGGGTGAATGCCCCTTCCATTGTCTTTCACCACGATGCGCCGTCGATCCCCGTTGCGCGTCGCGAAAACCTCAATCCGCGGCGTGCGTTCCGCCGGGACAAACTTCAACGCATTCCCCAAGAGGTTCGAGAAACACTGAATAAGGGAAGGGACGTGTCCTCGCACGCAACCGAGCGGGCGCTCCACATGGATGCTGGCCGCGGAAGTGACGAGTGCGGGATATTGCTCAATGACCTCTCCCATCAATTCGTCGACATCCACCGAACATATTTCCATCTCGCAACGGGTGACGCGCGTGTAGGCGAGCACATCTTGGGTCAGACTATCCATGCGGCGCGCCGCCCGCACGATCTTCTCGCAATAATTACGCGCGTCCGGCGAAAGCTCAGCCCCGTGGTCCTCCTGCAGTGCCTCCGCATACCCCGCGAGGCTGCGGAGAGGCGACCGCAAATCGTGGGAGACGCTATAGGAAAACGATTCCATCTCCTCGACCATCCCGCGTAACTCCGCGGTCCGCTCCGCCACGCGCGTTTCGAGCGAA
>JANPIT010000134.1:0-5896 GCA_031425115.1 Opitutaceae bacterium
GGAGGAGTGGGGGCGGGCGCGGTTTGGCAGTAGGCGAGGGGGCACGCTGAGAACAGGAGCGCGATAACAAGCGTCGTGGATTTTGGGGTGATGGTCAGGGTCGGCCTGCCGTGGGGTTTTGATTGCTAGTGCGTCGTAACGAGAAAGAGCGGCTTGTCGAAGCCTCACTTCCCGGCCGCGTCGCGCTGCGCCTGTTTCTCGCGGATGAGCGCTACGAACTCGCGGCGCTGTTCCACGGTCAGCTCGGTGGAGATGCGTTCGTTCATTTTCTTGATGGACGCTTGCAGCTCCGTCTTTACGTCGCGCCGCATCGTCGCGAGCTTTTCCGAAGTCTCCTTGATCAGCGGTCGGATCGAATCGATCTGGGCGGCGGTGAGATTCAGACGCTGGCGATATTCCTGCAGCGTCGTGCCCGACCAGCGTTCCTCCACGGGCGCCGCCAGGCTCGCATCGATCGTCGCGGTCGACGTTGTGGTGCCGCGTCGCGCCTCCGTCCAGCGCCCTGCGAGAAACCCCGCGCCGAAGATCACCGCGACCGCCACGGCGGCGGTCACATGCAGTTTTGCGCTCATGGCCGCAGCGCCTCCTCGAAGAGCGCGTCGACGACTGCGCTGGCGGCGTCCGGCGCGGCGTGGTGTGCCGGCGGCCGCACGCTGGTGAACCACAGTCCGCCCGCCAGCACCAGCGCGACCGGCATGGCGCCGAGCAGCCACCGCTCCAGCACGCCGACAAAATCCGGCTCCCGCGCGCCACGGCGCCGCTCGCGCACGTTGGCAAGCACCCGCGTGGCGAGGCCGGGCGACAAATCGTCGGCGGGTGGGGGAGCCTCGCGCGACGCCGCTTTCGTCAAACCGTCGAGAATGCGATCGTAGTTTTTCATGGAAAGTCAGGGTAGGTTTTTCTCCAGCTCGGCGAGAGCGTGCTTCAGTTTCGCTCGGGCGCGAAACAATCGCACCCGCACCGCCACGCCGCTCTGTCCGGTGATCGCGGCGATTTCCGGCAGCGAGCGATGCTCCATATAGTGGAGATTGAATACTACGCGCTCCGCCGGCCCGAGCACGGGGAGCAATTTCTCCAATAGCTCCCGCGCCTCGCGCGGAGCGAAGTCCGCCTCTGTGCCGTCGGGAGTGCGTAGCGTGGCCGCGAGTGCCTCGGCGTGCGCGGGCTCCAAATCACTCCAGCGCAATTCCGGCCGGCGGCGGTGCGCGCGCAGGCGATCGATGCAGGTGTTGGAGGCGATCCGCGACACCCAGTTTTCCAGGGGCAGATCGCGGCGGAATTTAGCGAGGTTCTGAAATACCTTCACGAATACGTCCTGCACCAGATCCTCCGCTGCCTCGCGCGGGGGCAGGTGGTGGCGCACGATGGCGGCGACGCGGGGGTGAAGAGTTTCCATGAGAGCGCGAGCCGCCGCTTCATCGCCCGACTGCACCCACGCGTCGACGAGGGCGAGTTGGCTCTCCGGAGTCGGCATCGTGCAGGTTGGGCGGTGAAGTTCGATTCTCGTCCTCCAGCTATACGCCGGACGACCGCCGACGTTACGAGCCCGCCTCCGCGCAGCGCAACCTGATCGTCCGGGGTTGGCGCGCTCGCTTCCGAACCCGGTCGACGGCGAGCGCTACCGGAAGCGGGATGAATCGTAGTCTGGAAACTTTCGAAGCCGTAAATCGTAAATACCTTCACCACAGGGCGGCCGGCGCGGCCCCTTTGATGTCCTCTGCGCAGATCCGCGCGCTGAGCACTCTGACTCCCGATCCGAATGGCTAACGCCGCTTTGCATCCCGAGGAGCGACGTTCGCTCTGGTGGGCGCCATCAACGATGGCCACCGCGCGCTGGTGAACGCCTGCCATCCCATCGGTCGGCTCGGGTCTTTGTTTTCAATCACTGCCTCCCATACGAGTCGGGCTGGACTCTCGTGGGTATATTCGCGGATCCGCGTCCAGTTCCCCCCTCCCGAACTCCACGTGGTCGGGAGCGTGCCTCGACGGAGCAACGCTCCATACGAGACGAGCACGTTGCCCGTGCCTGGCAGTTGTTCAGCGTTTCCCATCGCCACGCTCACGACAGATTCATCGTTGGGCCCCGCCTCCGACACCCAAACCTCCTTCGCCTTCCGCGAGCCTTCGTCCAATTGATATTCCACGGCGCGGGAATACGTCATGGCCGGGGGAAGCGGCGGGGTGAAGGGCATGGTGCGATAATTTCCGTTGTCGAAAACGATCATCGACCCGCGCTTGGTGGGGAACGGCGAGTGTTGGTGGTGAAACCAGCGCCCGCCTTCTTGCAGCGAGAACAGGCGCTCGCTCAGCGGCGGCTTCCAGCCTTCCGGCCGGCCCAGCACCCAAAGGATTTTTCCCGACGTGCGGTGGATTTTGACGATCGCGGACTGATACCGAAACGAAACGAGAAACGAATCGTCGCTTTCGTCGTAGCGTAGATTGTTCGCATGTGACCAGTCGATCACCCCGGGAAACCCGCGCCGTTCCCAGTAACCGGAAAAGGTCTCATATCCGATGCGCAGCGGATCCATATGATCGAACGCGTCCCACTTCCACACGACTTTGCCCCCTCGATTGAAGACGACCACCTGATCGCCCATCACCTTCTGACGCCGACGCGGAGCATTCGGATCGGTTTCGCTCGTGTAGTAATTCTCGATCTCGCGCATGGATGTCCCGAGGACCGCGATGTCGCCGTTCGGCAACTCGTCGACCTCATGATGGAACGTCATCGTATCGACGGGAGTGCCTTCGCCTTTTCCTTTCGGTCTGCCCGCCGCATACCATCGGTTCAACGTGTTTCCCAGCAGATCGATTTCCAGAATTTCGAAATCGAGTGTGCAAATGAGAATATTCCCCTCGCGCGTGCGCTCGAAGTCCGAGATGCGAGCATCCGCTCGATAATACCAGACTACCTCACCTTGCCCGTCGAGCGCGACCAGCATGCCAAATCGGACGCTGGAGGGATCTGTCAGTTGCCCCGGCACCTGGCGCCGCGCACTGATCACAGTGACGCCGGGTTCCGCCCGGGCGGCCAACGGCACACTCACGCGAAGCGGCGGGAATTCTCCTGACTCCGACGGGAGCGCGGGCGCGGTGAATTCAAATCGGCGGGTGGCCGTGCTGGCTGGGTCATCCACTTCGGAGAACACCACCTCCATGGTGTGCCTTCGCCCCGGCCGGAATCCCACGAGCGGCAATCCTTGCGCCGGCGCGCGCTCGGAGGCGAAGCGCAGCTCGCTTGTCCGCTCGCCGTCGCTGATCTTGACGTGGGTGCTCAGCGGGCGGTCTGACGCATAGCGGAGAATCGCCGCAAGGGGAGCGCGAAGGTTCGGATTGGGCTGCACACTCGGCTCTGCGCTAAACGCAATCGCAGCATCAACCCCAGGAGCTGCGCAAAAAAAGAAGAAAAGAGCGCAGAGCCCGGACCAATAGCGATTCGCATTCTTCCGAGGGCAATAGCCGCGATGCGGGGAAAACATGGGATGGGGTGATGAATAAATAAAATCAGAGACTGACCAGCCGAAGGAACCTCGGTTCAGCCTGTAGTCTACTTGGTGGCGACTACCCGTTCACCGCAAGCCATGCCTCTTGAGCCCATACGAGAAGTCGCGTCAGTTTGTGCCGAGGTAACCCTGGACCCACGAGGCGGAAAACAAATCCCGCCGGGCTGCCGCAGCTCCCGTTGCGCGCTGGCTGCAACAGGCGGGCCAGGCCTTCGCCTGATCCGTCAACGTGAGCTGCCCACCGCAGCGGCGACCTCAACACCGAGCGTGAGGGCGCGCCATCCCACGGGGCGGCGTTTTTCGTAACCGCGTGTAACAGCCCGCGCCGTCTGGCGTATGACCTTGCATGCTCATCTCTCGATTTTTCCGCGCGGCGGTCGTGGCTGCGGCTTTCGTCTCGCTCGCCCGCTTGTCTGCGCAGTTTCCCCTCCAACTCGGCAGCGCCGGCCAGGAATACGGCAAAGCGCTCTGCACCGATCCGCAGGGCAACGTGATCGTCGCGCTCCTCTTTCAAAACACGATCGACTTCGATCCGGGTCCGGGCACGACCACGCTCGGCCAGCCGCCCGGCGTCGATCTCGCCCTCGTGAAATACGACCGCACCGGGAATCTCCTCTGGGCGCGCAGCGTGAGCGGCGCGGGCAACACGGTCGTCACCCCACACGGCGTCGCCACGGATGCGCAGGGCAACGTCTATTTCACCGGCTACTTCGGCAACGCCGGCGGCGCTCCCGCCACCGCGGATTTCGATCCGGGCCCGGGCGTCGCCAACCTCACCAACAGCGGCGGCTGGGATCCGTTTGTGGCGAAATACGACGCCAGCGGAAATTTTCTGTGGGCGCGCACGTTTGGCAACACGACCACGGCGACAACCGACGAACGCGCCTGGGATCTCGCCGTCGACGACGCCGGTGCGGTCTTCATCACCGGATTTTTCCAAGGCACCTACGATCTCAACGCGAGCCCGACGGCCACGAACCTCGTTACCAGTGCCGGCCTGCGCGATATCTTCCTCGTCAAATACGACACCGCGGGAAATCACGTGTGGGGCTTCGCGCTCGGTGACATCGGCGACGCCGCCAACGGCCTCAAGGAAACGAGTGTCGCCCTCGACGGCCGTGGCCGCGTGTTTCTCTACGGCCACTTCAATGGCGAGATGGACTTCGATCCGAGCACGACCGCGGCCACCACCCGCACGAGCACGGGCGCCAGCGATCTCTTCGTCGCGCGTTATTCCACCGACGGAGCATTCCAACGCGTGATGCAGATCACCGGGGCAGGCGCTGAGGTCGCCCCGCCCGGCACGCTCCGCGCGAATCGCGACGGCGACCTTGTGCTCACCGGCCGCTTTCGCGGCGCCATCGATATCGATCCCAGCACCGCCACGCGCACGCTCACGAACACGTCGACGGCCGACAATGTCTTCGTCGCCAGCTACACCGCCGACCTCGATCTCCGCTGGGGTTTCAGTCTCGTTTCCGATGGCGGGCTCGATGGCGGACACCGCGTCGCCTTCGACCGCCAGCTCAACGTTTACGTCGCCGGCTGGTTCGGCGGCACGATTGATTTCGACGGCGGTCCAGGCACCTCCACCACGCGCAGCACGAACACCAACGGCGCGAGCGATGTCTTCCTCGCGAAATACACGCCCGCCGGAAATTTGCTCTGGGCCACGACGTTCGGCGGCACCGGCGCCGAGCCCGGTGACCAAAGCATCACCGCCGGCCTCGCCATCGACGCCGATGACCACGCGCTCGTCACCGGGCAATTTTACGGGCGCGATGCAGACTTCGATCCGTCGCCGACCGCGCAACGTCTTTTCACCAGCGTCGGCGACAACGATTGCTTTGTCGTCCGCTACACGCCGGACGGACGACTCTGGGCGCCTGCGTCCACCGCGGCCGAGTCTCCCGGGCGCCTGGTTAATCTTTCTTCGCGCGCCGTCGTTGGCGCCGGCGGCGATATTTTGATTCCCGGCATCGTGGTCGGCGGCACGGCTCCGAGCACGCTGTTGATTCGCGCCGTCGGGCCGGGCCTCACCGCGTTCGGCGTGGATAACGTGCTCGCGAATCCGACGCTCGCTGTGTTCGAGGGTGCTACGCGCATCGCGACGAACGACGATTGGAGCAACACTCCGAATCTCGCTGCCACCAGCGTCGCGATGGCGCAAGCGGGCGCGTTTCCGCTCTCGGCGGGCAGCCGCGACGCGGCGCTCCTCGTCACGCTCCGCCCCGGCGCCTACACCGCACAGGTCTCCGGAGTAGGCGGCACCACCGGCGTTGGCCTCATCGAAGTCTACGAGACGCCCACTGTCGGTGCAGCCGGCCGGCTCGCGATCGATTTCAACAACGGTTCGCCCGCACCGCTCGTCCAGACCTACGGCCCCAACG
>JANPIT010000135.1:0-6620 GCA_031425115.1 Opitutaceae bacterium
CTGCATCTCCGGATGGGCAGAGCCATCCGGCGTCGACCGACTCCCCCGCGCCCGCCAATTATCCCCGACCAGTCCCTCGGCGGTTTCGAGCCGCCCTTCGCTGAGCACCTCGCGCTGATCCACGTCCGGCCGCCGCACGATCATCGCCACGCGGCCCACTGCTTTCGGCGCGGCGCGCAGCAGCGGGATGCCGGCCTCCAGTTCTCCCTGAGCGGAAAATGTCGCAGCACTCATACACCCGGTGTTGCCCGACAGGCTGCCGCAACGCCAGCCCGCGGATGGTGCGCGGCGGCACAGTGCGCAGCCTGCCTTTCAGGCACAGCCGTCGACGTGCCGGAACCGCTCACGGTCGACGCGGCAACGCCGCGGCGATCTTCGCCGCCACCACCTCTGCCAGCTGATCGTAACCCTTCGGGCTGAAGTGAACGTTGTTCGGCAGTTGCTGCGCATCGGCGTGCTGCACCACGAAGGCGTGCAGATCGTTGACGGCGATGCTTTCCTCCGCGGCCACTCTTTTCACCGCGGCGTTGTAGCCGGCTTCGGAGCTTTCGCGGCGCCCGTTGGATTTGGCTGGCACCGGCGTAGTCGTCACCGCGATCAGCGTCGCGCCTGATTTCTTCAACCGGCGCACCAGCTCGCGCAGATTCTTCTCATATTGCTCCGGGGTGGAGACGACCTTGCCCTGCTCCACCGCCGTCAGCGCGCCCTTCTCGTCCACGTATTTGTTGTCGTGCAACCCAAAGTTGAAATGCACCACGTCCCACTTCCCGCTGCCGAGCCACGTATCCAGTTTCTTGAGTCCGTTCGCGCTCTCGAGACAATTCTCGGGCGGCCGATGCACATTGGCTTTCCCGGCCAGCAGCTCGCGCACTTTCACGGTGTAGCCCATCGAGATGGAATCGCCCAGCAGCAGCACCCGCGGCAACCCGGGCCTGTCTGCCACCTGCGCCAGCACCGCATCGCGTCGCGCCTTGGCCGTCTGCTTGGGCGTGTCTGCCCCGAAAAGTTTCCCGCCCACCAGGCCTAGGAAAATGCAGAAAAACACCGGTGCGCGCAGGGAAGAAAACATCGCCCAGCGTGGTGCGAAAATCCCGCCATCGTCGAGTGCGCAGTGCGCGGCGCGGGGGTTGCCAACGATGAGGCCCACTGTCACACGCATCGCTGTCCGGCCCCGCCCCGCAACCCCGCTCGCCGCCTCGATGAACTCCACCCCACCCGCCCTTTGTCGGACCTCCCGCCTCTTCCTCACCCTCGGATCTCTCGCCTCAATCCTCAGCGCTGCCGCCCTCGCGCAAGTCGCGCCCGCGCCACCGCCCGCCGCGGTCGCCCCGCGCTCCGAGGGTGAGGCGGTGACCCTTTCCGTTTTCGAAGTCCTCAGCGACAAAGACGTCGGCTACGCCGCCTCCACTGCGATGTCCGGCACGCGCACCAACGAAAAACTCGAGAACCTGCCCAACTCGATTTCCGTCATGACGCAGGAGCTGCTGCAGGACCTCGCGTTCAACAATTATTTCGACGCGGTCGATTTTGCCACCAGCGCCGAAAACATCGCCAACGATCTGGGCACCGTCGGCGCAGTCGTCGGCAATCGCTCCGGCAACCAAGTCAATATCCGCGGCCTCGCCACTGTGCGCCAGCTCCGCGACGGCTTCCCGTGGTATCTCGCCGCGGATGTTTTCAATACCGAGCGCATCGAGTTCAGCCGCGGTCCCGGCGGTCTCGCTTACGGCGACGTCGACGCCGGCGGCATCATCAACATCGCGAGCAAACGCGCCACCTTTCAGCGTCGCGGCTCAGTGCAGGTGCGCTACGACAATTTCGGCACGCAGCGTTACTCCCTCGATTACAACCAGCCGGTGGTCCCCGGCAAACTCGGCCTGCGCGTCAACGCCATCAAATCCGAGGTCGAGATGTTCAAGCAACGCATGGGCCGTGATCTCGAGGCCTACGCCGGCGCCCTGCGCTGGGAACCGTTCAGGCACCGCCGCACTCAGCTCGATATCGCCTACGAAACGGGCAACACCACTTACCACCTCGGGCACCTCGGGCCCACCGATAGCCGCATCGCTTACCGCCCGGGCACCGGCACCAGCGCGCTCGATGCCGACGCCACGCGCGCGGGCGTCCAGGTCAACGGCGTCGGCATGCAGCAACTCCGCGCCGCCAACGCCGTCGCCCACGCCATCGTCGATGTCGGCGGCGTGATCAACAACTGGCAGTCCACGGCCACGAACACGTTTCGTATCACCACCACCAACACAGCGGTCGCCGCCACCTCGGCTACCGATCCGCAAAACCCGGAACGCTTCCCACTGCGGCGCATTCCGGAAAGCATCATTCCCCTGGGCCAGGACTGGGCGGGACCCGACAACAAGCAGGCGGCCAAATACCAGGCCTACACGATCGAGTTGAAACACTCCTTCAACGACCGCCTCAATGTCCTCGTCGCCCACAACAGCCAGTTCGACGACACAAACCGCAAGCAAACCTACTCCAATCTCGCCAGCGTCGGCGGCGTCGCGGGACGCAGCGTCCACATCGACGTCAATCCCGTGCTCCCCAATCCCAACGGCACCGGCACCGTGCCGAATCCGAACTACGAGCAGATGTTCGTCATCCACGCGCCGTTATTCAACCGCGAGGGCCACGACATCACCAATTGGCGCGCCCAAGGCGTCTACGATGCCCGGCTACCCTGGAACATCACTCAGCGCATCGTCGCCGCCGCCAGCTACCGCCACGAGGAAAACTATTCCGACAACTACAGCTACGCGCTGACGAAGGAAGAGATCGCGAAGCGCGGTTTCACCGGCAACGCCGCCTTCTACAACAACAACCTCGTCTACCCGATTCACTACCTGCGCGACGGCAACAGCGACGAGAAACTCGGCTGGAGCGTCCGCCCCGGCATTACGCACCTCTTCCGTAACAACGCCGGCAATACCGCCAACCGGCGCCTCGACCAGAGCCTCACGTCCGGCTCCGTCAATGTGCTCGGTTCCTATTTCAAGGGGCGCGTGCGCTCGAGCATCGGCATCAGCCGCGAGCACTGGCTGCAGAGTGCGAGCACGCCCACCCGCGCCGACACGACGAGTTTCAACGAGCACCGCTTCGTGGCCGCCAATGGTTCGCTCCTCGCCAACGACGGCCTGCGCGTCATCGACGCGCCCGTCTTCCCCTTCGCCAACGAGTGGACCACCAATCAAACCTATGGCGCCGTCTGGCACGTCCGCCCCTGGGTGTCGCTCACCGCAGGCTACTTCGAGTCGTCGCAGTTCAGCGATAACTACGGCACCGATCTCACGGGCGGCGCGTTGCTCCCGCTCACCGGCGAGGGCATCGATCTCAGCGCCCGCTTCAAACTCTTCGCCGGCAAGGTCGAGGCGACCCTCACGCGCTTCGCCACCAAACAGGAAAATCTCAACTCCGCCATCGTCGCCGAAGTCCGCGACGAGCTGGCGCCGCTGCTGGCGCGACCCTTCGCCAATCTCATCGACTACCGCGATCGCACGTCCACCGGATGGGAATTTCAGGTTCTCACCAATGTCACCCGCCAATGGACACTCCTGGCCTCGTATTCGGAAAACCAAACCGAGTTCACCCGCTTTTATCCGCTACTTGGCGCGTTCATCACCGAAGCCCGCGCCACCGCCCGCGCCCGCGGCCTTGACCCCGATGACGCCACCGCCCTCACCCGCGATTATCTCGAGGAACAGGATGGCAACGTCGCGCGCACCAAGCGCGCGACCGCCAGCGTCACCACCCGTTACAGCTTCGCTGAAGGCCGGCTCAAGGGCTTCACGACCGGCGTGTCGGCGCGCTACGCCCGTGGCAAAGATCGCGCGGGCGTGACGATTTCCGGCGTGCAAGTGCTGCCCCCGACCACGACCGACAACTACATCCTGACGAATCCATTTTTCAGTTACCGCCGCAAGTTCGGCCGCCTCAATTGGACGCTGCAGCTCAACATCAACAACGTCTTCGACGTGCAGTCCGATCAAGGCAACGGCTATACCTGGACGCGATACACCGAGCCGCGCCAATACATCACGACGGTGACGGTCGGCTTCTAGGCCGAATAGTGCGGGGTATTCCTGCCTTTATCCGCGATATCTGCACTGCCAAGCCCGAGAATGCACGCAGGCCGAAAAGACTCTGAAGCAATCGTTCCAAGCCATTTGACCACGGATTTCACCGATGACACGGATACAAAAATCGAACTCAGGTGGTTGGATTTTCATCCGTGATATCCGTGTAATCCGTGGTTCAACTGGTTTGTGGTTTTGATTTGGTTGCGGCAATGCCGCGCCAGGAAATCCGCGGTCAACTTCTGAGCCAAGGATCGCTTTCTTTGCGCCTCCTGCGCCTCTTTTTCGGCCTCCGTTTGAGCTCTTCAAAAACTTCCCCTATGCACCGCCTCACACCCTTTATTATACTCCTGCTCGCCACGCTTTCCGCGCAGGCCGCAACCTCGCGGAAACCCAATTTCCTCTTCGTCTACACCGACGATCAGCGCTGGGATGCCATGGGCGTCGTGCAACGCGAACAGGGCGAGAAGGGACGCTTCCCCTGGTTTACCACGCCGCACATGGACCGGCTCGCCGCCGAGGGCGCGCGTTTTCGAAACGCCTTCGTCGTGAATTCTCTCTGTGCGCCGAGTCGCGCGAACTACATGACCGGCCGCTACAGTCACCTCAACGGCGTCGTGAACAATCACACGCCGTTTCCCGAAACGAGCGTTACGCACGCCACCGCCATCAAGTCCGCCGGCTACACCACCGCCTACATCGGCAAATGGCACATGGGCGGCCAGCGCGGCAAACGCGCGGGCTTCGACTACTCCGCCAGCTTTGTCGGGCAGGGAAAATATTTCGACTGCCCCATCGAGATCGACGGCGTGCCCACGCCGAGCAAGGGCTGGGTCGACGATGTCACCACCGACTACGCGATCGATTTCATCAAGAAGCACCGCAACCAGCCGTTCTCCGTCACGCTCGGCTTCAAGGCCTGTCACGGGCCCTTCGATCCACCTGAGCGCGCCAAGAACCGTTTCGCCGACGCGAAAGCGCGGCCGGTCCCCAATCTCGGTGTCCGCGCCATCTACCGCGCGCCGGGTGACTCGGCGCCCGCAGCCGGGAAAGGCAGCGCGCTCGTGAGCGAGAATGGCGAACTCAAGGTCAACCTCGGTTACTTCCGCTGTGTCTCCGCCGCGGACGATAATCTCGGCCGGCTTCTCGCCGCGCTCGATGAGCTCGGTCTCGCCGAGGACACCGTGGTCGTTTACGGCAGCGACAACGGTTACTACCACGGCGAACACGGTCTCGGCGACAAGCGTTCCGCCTACGACGAGTCGCTGCGCATTCCGCTGCTCGTGCGCTATCCGCGGATGATCGCGAAAGGCACGCTTCGCGACCAGATGGTCCTCAATATCGATCTCGCGCCGACGATCGTGGATCTCGCCGGCGTCAAGGTGCCGGCCGAAATGCAGGGCCGGAGCTGGCGTCCCCTTTTCGCTGATACGAACGCGCCGTGGCGTCAGTCGTTTCTCTACGAATATTTTCTCGAGAGCGGCTATCCGCAGATTCCAACCGTCGTCGCCGTGCGCACGCCGACCGCGAAAATTATCAAGTATCCAGGCAACGACCAATGGACCGAGCTCTTCGATCTCGCGCGCGATCCCTACGAAACCAAGAACCTCGTCGCCGATCCCGCGGCGAAAAATCTCCTCGCGAAGATGAACGCCGAGTTCGACGCGCAGGTGAAGGCCACGCAGTTCCACATTCCCGACTACGCCGACAAGCCCGGCGATCCGTCCGCCAAGAAACAGGCGAAAGCGAAGACGAAACAGTGATCGCCGGTGGTGCGGCTTGACCCCAAGCCGCTCTGTAGGGGCGCAGACTTGCTGCGCCCTGGTCGTGTTCGAACGGTTTCAAGGGCGCAGCAAGTCTGCGTCCCTCCATCGATCCCCTCAAAACTCCCAGCTCACCCCCACACTCGGGAGAAAGGGCAATTGCTCGCGCGACTCCTTCACGTCGCTCACCCGCGCGCCCGATACCGTCACGCGATGATCGTAGCCCAGCAAATTGGTGCGATCGTAGGCGTTGAAGATATCAACATACGCGCGCACCTCACCGCGCTTCGTCTTGAACCGCCGCGTGGCCCGCAGATCGAGCCGGTGGTAATCCGGCAGGCGCAGGCCGTAAACCGGCCCGTTTGCCGCCACCACCACGCGGCGGCCGTTCGTCAGTGTAGCGAGCGAGTAGATCACGTCCGTCGTCGGCCACCCGGTGTGAAACTGCCACGCCGCGCTGAATTGCCAACGCGGATTCAAGGCATAGGTGACGTCCGCATAGAACGCATGTCGCTGATCGCGCGAACGCGGAGTCCAGCGACCCGAGAGTTTCTCCTCCGCGCGCGCGGCGACGTAGCTGACGTGCCATTGCAGCCGGCGATCGCCCTGGCCCGACAACAGCACTTCCACACCCCGCGCGCGCCCGGCGCTCGGATTTAATTCGACCCGGTCCGACTGCAGCTCGGGGAAAAGGTCGTAAGGATTGTCGAGATTCTCCCAGCGCGGCCGCACGCGGGCATGCAATCGCTCGTAGGCCTCGACGCGCAGC
>JANPIT010000136.1:0-2029 GCA_031425115.1 Opitutaceae bacterium
CTCGGCGGCCTGCGCGGGCTGCAGCGATCCGCGGTTGTTGGCGCCGTCGGTCATGAGCACGACGAACGCGCCCATGCGTTTGCCGCCGCTGTCGCGTTTCGCCTGCTCGAGTCGAGTGAGTGCCACCCCGAGGCCGTCGCCGATCGCGGTGCCGTCCTCAATCATTCCGATTCGCACCCGCGCGAGCTGACGCGCCAACCACTCGTGATCGAAGGTGAGCGGCGCCATCGTATAGGCGCGGCCAGAAAACAGCACGATGCCAATGCGGTCGGTGGGTCGCCGCTCGATGAACGCCTGGATCACCGGCTTGATCGCCTGCAATCGATTGATGCGCTCGCCGTCCTTCTCGAAATCTTCGGCCCGCATCGAGGTGGAAAGGTCGATTGAGAGCATGATGTCGTAACCCTCCGAGCGCACCTCGCGCTTGTCCTCGACGCGTTGCGGGCGGGCAAGGGCGCCGACGAGCAGCACGAGCCCGGTCATTGCCAGCACGGCCGGCCAACGAGACGGCGAGGCGAGCGACGGGCGATGCCACGCCGCCGCGAATGGCACGAGCAACACCGGCACGCGCCGGCGACCGCGCAGCCACACGATCACTGGCAGCGCCGCGAGGGCGAGGAGCCAGATGGGATCGTGGAGGGCGAGGCGGGTCATGTCAGAAGCACCAAATTCCAAACGCCAAGATCCAGCGAATCTCCAAACCCGAAAAACACCAATGCGAGCTGGGCACGGAGAGTCGGGTGAGAGTTTGAGGATTCATGGCAGATTGGAGATGACGGGGTGGTTTAGCGTCGCGCTCCGCTTTTCATGCGCGCGTGAAAAAACCGCACGAGGGCATCGAGCCGGTTTTGGTCTGTGCTCACGACGAGCCGCGTCATCGCATCGGGAAACAGCGCCTGCCAGCCAGCGTCGCGCTCCCCCTGCCACGCGGCGTGAGCGGCGCGTTCAGACGCGCTGCCCTCGATCGTGACCAAGCGCCCTGCGGTCGGATCGTAGGCGGCAAACGCCTCGCCTGATGGCAGTGCACGTTCCCATGGATCGTCGACCCGAAAACCCATCGTCTGATACCGGCGCTGCAAAACCGCCCAACCCTCCGGCGTGGCGCGCGGTGGAAAATCGCCGAGCCAGATCATCACGCTGTGCTTCGGCGCCGCGCGCGCGAGAAAGCGCCACGGAATCTGCGCGGGGCTGGCGGTGGGACCGGGCGCCGGCCGCGCGAGCAGCGTGGCGGCGGCGTGCATGATCTGCCCACGGCCGCGCATCGGCTCGCGCACCAGATTCTCGCCGGGTCCCGCATACACGAACCCCACGCGGTCGCGGTTCACCGCGCCGAGGAGCATGACGAGGCCCGCGAGTTCCAGCAGCGCTTCGCGCTTCGATTGCGCGCCAGACCCAAAGTGCAGCGAAGGTGAATCCTCGAAGACCAACAGGAGCGTGACCTCGCGTTCCTCCACGAACTTCTTGCGGTAGGGTTCGCCGAGGCGAGCGGTGACGTTCCAATCGATGTCGCGCACATCGTCGCCAAACTCGTATTTCACGACTTGGTCGAATTCCATGCCGCGGCCGCGAAAAGCCGACCGGTATTCGCCGCTCAATACGTTTTCCACCGCATGCCGCACGCGCCATTCCAGCTGGCGCAGGAGCGCGAGTGGGGAAGGGGCGGGGGCGATGGGGGCGGGCATGGGCTCGAAATCTTTCTCTTTCTCTTAATCTTTCTCTTGCTCTGCCACCGCGCAGGAAGCGGGAACGCTGAAGATTACGAGCAAGAGTGGGAGCAAGAGCACGAGCGAAATTACTTCGCGGCCGCCGGCACGGGCGTGCGCTCGACCACCTGCGCGACGATTTTGTCCGGCGTGATTTCTTCAGCCTCGGCCTCGTAAGTCAGGCCGATCCGGTGACGCAGGATGTCGGGGGCGAGTTCCTGGATCAACGCAGGCGAAACGTAGTCCTGTCCGCGCAACCACGCGATCGCGCGACCCGCTTGATAGAGGGCGAGCGAGGCGCGCGGCGAGGCGCCGAAATTCAGGTA
>JANPIT010000137.1:0-8527 GCA_031425115.1 Opitutaceae bacterium
CGCGCGGGCGAACAATTCGCTCGTGCGCGCGGTAAGAAACTCGGGTTGCCGGTCGTGGCGATTCACCGCGCGGTGCTGAGCACGAAGCAGGACGCGGTGGGAATTCCACCGAAACTGCATCCGAATAATCCGAAGGCGCAGCGCATCCTGGCGGAGGCGATGCGGGCGCGACAGGCGTGTTTTTGGGCGACGCCCTGCGGCCGCGGCTGCTCGATCAAGGCAAACTATCAATCGACGACGGTCCATATTCCACCCGCGCTTGCGACGGGGAATCTCGACATCGTGCCGAACGCGATGGCGCGCGAAGTCACGACCGACGCGAGCGGAAAGGCCACCGGTGTCATCTAAATCGACAAGACGACCGGCCAGGAGAACACCGTGAAGGGCAAGGTCATCGTGTTGGCGGCCAGCTCCGCGGAGTCGGTGCGGATCATGCTGAATTCGAAGTCAGCGCGCTTCCCGAACGGCATCGCCAATTCGAGCGGCAAGGTCGGCAAGTATATTATGGATACGGTGGGCGCCTCGCTCCAGGGCCAGATTCCGGCGCTGGAAAATCTGCCGTTGCACAACGAGGATGGGGCGGGCGGCGGGCACACCTACGTGCCGTGGTGGCTCTACAAGGAGCAACTCGCCGGCAAGCTCGGTTTTGCGCGCGGTTACCACATCGAGTTCGAGAGCGGGCGACGGATGCCGAACATGGGCACGGGCGCGGGGCTCGAGTCGCTCACCAACGGCAGCTACGGCCGGCAATTCAAGGAGGACGCGCGGCGTTACTATGGCTCGATGATCGGCTTTGCGGGCCGCGGGGACATGATCCCGAACGACGACTCGTTCTGCGAGCTCGACCCCACGGTGAAGGACAAGTGGGGGATTCCGGTGCTCCGGTTTCACTGGAAATGGTCTGACCACGAGACGCGTCAGGCGAAACACATGCAGGACACGTTTGCCCAGCTCATCGAGGCGATGGGCGGCAAGGTGCGCGCCAAGCCCCAAACTGACGGGGCCAAGGCGATCGAGCCCGGCGGTAAAATCATTCATGAAGTCGGCGGCACGGTCATGGGCACTGACCCGAAAACGTCGGTGACCAATCAGTGGTGTCAGACCTGGGACGTGAAAAATCTCTTCGTGACCGATGGCGGACCGTTCTGCTCCAACGCCGACAAGAATCCCACACTGACGATCATGGCGCTCGCGTGGCGCGCGAGCGACTACCTGCTCGACGAAATGAAAAAAGGAAATCTCTAACATGACCCCCGTTGACCCGATTTCGAATCCCCGCCGCATGGATCGGCGCGACGCAATCAAGTGGATGATGACGGCGGCCGCTTCGGCTGCGCTCTTGGACCGTGAGGCTCTCGGCGCGACGCCGTTCGATGCGACGAAGGTGAAGGGTTACGGCACCGATCCAGACGTCGTGAAGATCTACAAGCCAGGCGATGTCTGGCCACTGACCTTCACGGCTGCGCAGCGCGCCGCAGCGGCGGCCTTGTGCGATGTGATCATTCCCGCGGACGGCAAGGGACCGAGCGCGTCAGCGGTGAACGTGCCCGACTTCATCGACGAGTGGATCAGCGCGCCGTATCCGGGTCATGATGACGATCGGAAGATTGTGCTCGAGGGTCTCGTCTGGCTCGACCAGGAGGCGCAGAAGCGTTTCAGCAATGACTTCGTCAACCTGATCGGCCGTCAGAAGAGCGCCATCTGCGACGACATCTGTTACGTGCCCAACGCGAAACCTGAATTCCGCGGTGCCGCCCAGTTCTTTGCGCGCTATCGCAATCTCACCGCGGGCGGTTACTACACGACTCCGGAGGGCATGAAAGACATCGGTTTCACTGGGAATGTCGCCATCGAGAAGTTCGAGGGACCGCCGCCAGAGGTGTTGAAGAAACTGGGGTTGGCGTAAGGGGCGACCCTTGGGGTAGGGAGAGGCGTCCTCGCCGAGCCGTCGCGGAAGAGGCGTGCGCAGGTCGCATCGCATTTGCACGCGATCCGCGCGACGGCTCACCGGGACGGTTCGCCCTACCGTTTTCGAGGCCGTTAGAGCGGCAGTAGTTTATTTATCGCCGTATCCGTTGGGATGCGACGAATGCCATTTCCACGCCGTCGCGACGATCGACTCGATCTCGGGGAATTTTACTTTCCAACCCAGCTCGCGCTGGGCCTTGGTGGAATCGGCGAAGAGCGCCGGCGGATCCCCGGGGCGGCGCGGGCTCTCGATCACCTTCACTGGTTTCCCGACGATCTTTTCGACGGCGCGGATCACGGCGCGGTTCGAGGTCGGTGATCCGGTGCCAAGATTGAAGAAAAGCTGCGCACCGGGCACCGCGAGTTTGTCGAAGACGGCGATGTGCGCGCGGCTCAAATCATCGACGTGCACATAGTCGCGGAGGCAGGTGCCGTCGGGCGTGGGATAATCGGTGCCGAAAAGCTCCAAGTGTGGGCGTTTGCCGATGGCGACATCGATCGCGACGGGAATGAGGTGGGTCTCCGGCGAGTGATCCTCACCGATCGCGCCGTCTTCGGAAGCGCCCGCGGCGTTGAAGTAGCGGAAGGCGGCGAAGCTCAGGCCTTGGGCGTGAGCGAGCGCTTTGAGGACATTCTCGATATCGAGTTTGGTCTGGCCGTAGGGATTTATCGGCGCTTGCGGCAGGTTCTCGTGGATTGGGAGCGACGCCGGCACGCCGAACGTCGCGCAGGTCGAGGAGAACACGAACTTCTTCACGCCAGCCGCGAGCATCGACTTCAGCAGATGGAGGGTCGCGACGACGTTGTTGAAATAATACTTCAGCGGATCAGTAACGGATTCGCCGACGTAGCAGAACGCCGCGAAGTGCATCACCACCTCGATCTTTTCGTCGCGGAGGATGCGAGCCACGGTCGCCTCGTCGCCTAACTCCGCTTGGTGGAACGTGACGCCCGATGCGATCGCGCCGCGATGACCGTAGACGAGATTGTCGAGCACCACAGGGCGGTGGCCAGCGGCGATGAGCTGCCGCACGCAATGACTGCCGATGTAACCCGCACCGCCGACAACGAGAACGTTCATAAAAGGGATCAGAGACCAGTGACTAGAAACAAGAAATGCGAGCCAGAGATTTTCGCCGCGGCTCCCGGCTCTGCTCGTTGTCCTTCCGTCGCGCGGGATTGGTCTGTTGGATTGCTTTCAGGCCGGGGTTGGCTAGCGATTTCCGTTTCACCTGAATGAAGCATTCGCGCATCGTGATCACTGGGGTCGGATTGACCGCTCCCAACGGCAATTCGCTCCCAGAATTCCGGAAAAACTTGTTGGGGGGCGTGGCCGGGATCGAGCGGATGGAGATTCGCTACATGGGTTCGCAGCTAGCGGGCGTCTGTCACTACGACGCGTTGAGGCATCAGAAGAAGAAGGAAGTGCGCGTCGGCACGCGTGCCGGGAGCATTTCGATCTACTGCGCCCGCGAGGCGCTGGCGGATAGCGGCGTGGCGTGGGACGCGGTGGCGAAGGATCGCGTGGGCATTTACATCGGCTGCACCGAGCACGGCAACGTCGAGACGGAGAACGAAATCTACAACATCTCGAAATTTAACTACGACACGAAGTTCTGGTCGCACTACCACAACCCGCGCACCGTCGCGAACAACCCGGCGGGCGAGTCCTCGCTCAATCTCGGCGTGACCGGGCCGGCTTACACCATCGGGGCCGCGTGCGCGGCGGGGAATATGGGGCTGATTCACGCGACGCAGATGCTGCGTCTCGGAGAAGTGGATCTCGCGATTTGCGGCGGAGTGAGCGAGAGCATCCACACGTTTGGCATCTTCGCGGGTTTCAAGTCACAGAATGCGCTCGCGACGCACGAAGACCCGAAAAAGGCATCGCGACCCTTTGATCTGGCGCGCAACGGGATCGTGATTTCGGAAGGCGGCTGCCTCTACACGCTCGAGCGACTCGAAGACGCGCAGGCGCGCGGGGCGAAGATCTACGCCGAGATCGCCGGGTATCACGTCAACAGCGACGCGAGCGACTACGTGCTGCCGAATCCGCAGCGGCAGGCCGAATGTGTGCGTGCGGCGCTGAAACGAGCGGACCTTGCGGCGCGGGATATCCACATCGTCAACACGCACGCCACGGCGACGCCGCTCGGCGATATCCAGGAGTGTGAGGCGATCCGGGCCGTCTTTGGCGAGGGTTGCCCTGAAACGTTCATCAACAACACCAAGAGTTACATCGGTCACGCGATGGGAGCGGCCGGGGCGCTCGAACTCGCGGGTAATCTGCCGTCGTTCGATGACCTGACCGTCCATCCGTCGATCAACGTCGACAATCTCGACCCGCAGTGCGCGATCCCGGGACTGGTGCTGAATCAACCCCGCCAAGTTGCGAAAGTGGACACCATCCTGAATAATTCCTTCGGCATGCTGGGGATAAATTCCACGTTGATTGTTCGGAGGTTTGTCCCCTAATTCCGCCGCAACTGACTATGACAAAAGACGAATGTAAGAAGGTCGTGCTCGATATCATCGCGGACATCGCGCCGGATGAGGACTTGAGCAACGTCAAGTCGGAGGTGCGTTTGCGCGATCAACTGCAGCTCGATAGCATGGACTTTCTCGACATCGTCATGGAGCTCCGCAAACGCCACAGCATCGAGGTGCCGGAAGCCGAGTATCAGCAACTGGCGTCGCTCGACAGTTGCGCGGAATACCTGACGCCGAAGTTCAACGCGCTGGCAGCGAAGGGTTGAAGCCGGACGAAAGAATCGTTCCTGGATTTGAGAGCCGCGCGACGTTGCGCGGCTTTTTGGTTTTTGAAACAGGAAGCCAGGAGACCAGGAATTCGACTTCCGTGGTTCGATTCTTGGTTTCCTGGTTTCC
Organism: Opitutaceae bacterium; assembly: GCA_031425115.1. GTDB lineage: Bacteria > Verrucomicrobiota > Verrucomicrobiia > Opitutales > Opitutaceae > ER46. The sequence goes on from JANPIT010000137.1 coordinate 4,855, forward strand.
TGCTAATACCATTTACGAAACGCAATTGGACGTTGAGCGGGTAGGGCGCGGCGTCCTCGCCGAGCCGTCGCGGCGCAAGGGTTACACGGCTCGGCGGGGACGCCTCGCCCTACCTTATCGTCCAGAAGCAAAGAGCGATTGGTATAAGTCTCGATGAACTCCGCTTCGCACTACGACGTCGTCATCATTGGCGCGGGGATGTCAGGGATGGCGGCGGGCATCCGGCTCGCGCATTTCGGCAAGAAGGTGTGCATCTTTGAGCGGCACAACGCGCCGGGTGGGCTCAATAGTTTTTACTCGATCGCGGGGCGAAAATTCGACGTTGGGCTGCACGCGATGACGAACTTCGTGCGGCCGGGCGTCAAAGGCACGCCGCTGACCAAGCTCCTGCGTCAGCTGCGGATCGAGCGCGACGAATTTGCCCTGTGTGAGCAGAAGCAATCGCGCATGGCGTTCGGCCCGCGCGGCGAAACGTCGCTGCGATTCACGAACGATTTCGCGGTGCTGGAGGAAGAGGTCGCGCGAAAATTCCCCGCGCAGATCGATGGCTTTCGGCGGTTGGTCGCGGTCGTCCGCGCCTACGACGACGTTTCGCTTTCCGCGGCGCCCGAGTCCGCCCGGGTCATCGTGCGGCGGCACATCACGGATCCGCTGCTCGAGGACATGCTGTTCTGTCCCGTAATGTATTACGGCAGCGCGAGTGAGCACGACATGGAGTTCGGGCAGTTCGTCATCATGTTCAAGGCGCTCTTCCTCGAGGGATTTGCCCGGCCCTACGAGGGCGTGCGGGTCGTGATCCGCGTGCTGCTGGAAAAATACCGCGCGGCTGGCGGTGAGCGTCGGATGAAATGCGGCGTGCAGCGTATCGTGACTCGCGCGGATCGTGCCAGTGCGCTGGTGCTCGACGACGGCACGGAAGTGACTGCCGACCACGTCATCTCGTCGATTGGCGCGCCCGAGACGGAGTCGCTGCTGCGCGAGGACGGGGCGGCTTTGCCTGCGAGCGGAGCAGGCGCCAGCGGGGCAGCGCCGGGACGTCATTCTTTTGTGGAGACGATCACGATTCTCGATCGTCAGCCTGCCGCGCTGGGGTGGGGTGACGACACGATCGTCTTCTTCAATGACTCGCCGCGCTTCGATTATGCATGTCCGGCCGGGCCCGTGGATTTGCGCAGCGGGGTCATCTGCCTGCCGAACAATTTCGATTTTGGGCCGGATCGCGTGCTGCCGGAGGGAATTTTTCGAGTGACCTGTCTGGCGCGCCCGCAGCCGTGGTTTGCGTGGGACGACGCCGCGTATCAGTTGGCAAAGCGCGACTGGTTCGCCGCGGTGCAGACGAGCGCGCGGCGTTTCCTGCCCTGTGTGGATGATGCCGCGTTGATGGCGGCGACCTTGACCACCGATATGTTCACGCCGCGCACGATCGCGAAATTCACGGGCCACATCAACGGCGCCATTTACGGAGCCCCGCAAAAGATCCGCGACGGTCGCACCGGGCTGGCCAATTTATACCTTTGTGGCACCGACCAGGGATTTCTGGGAATCGTCGGTGCCATGCTCAGCGGCATCTCAATGGCGAACTATCACATCTTGCAAAAGGGCTGAGGCCCGCGCGACAGTGGCATTTCCCCCATGAAAAACTTCCTCCGTTTCACACTGGTTCCGCTTTTGGCGGCCGCGTTGCACGCCGCCGATTTCCGCGACCATCTCGGCCTTCAGCTCTACAGCCTGCGCGCTCAAACCAAGGAGAGCACAACGGGCGCGCTCGATCTGGCCAAGTCGTATGGGGTGAAAGAGGTCGAGCTCGCGGGGACCGGCACGCCGCCAATGGCGCCGGAGAAATTCGCGGCGGAGCTCAAGTCGCGTGGCCTTGTGCCGGTGAGCGCTCATTTCGGCTACGGACTTTTGGAGAAGGACGCTGCTGCCGTGATCCGCGATGCCAAGATTCTTGGAGTGAAGTTTGTCGTGGTGCCGTATCCGCCGCTCGGTGCCGACAAGATCTTTTCCGAGGAACTCGCGAAGAAGACGGCCGCGAAGTTCAACGAGTGGGGTGCCGCCTGCAAAAAGGAAGGCATTCGGTTCGGCTATCATCCGCACGGCCTCGAGTTTCGACCGACTGCGGCGGGGAACGGCGAGACGGTGTTCGATATCCTCGTGCGCGAAACCAACCCCGACCTCGTTTCGTTCCAGATGGACGTCTACTGGGTGTATTACGCAGGGCAGGATCCCGTGAAGCTGTTGGAAAAATATCCAAAGCGCTGGGTCACACTTCATATCAAAGACATGCTCAAGGGTCTCGCGACCGGCGTCCACACCGGCGGAACTCCGCCCACGGCGAAAGTCCCCGTGGGTCAGGGACAGATCGATTATGCGAGCGTCCTTCGGGCGGCGCAAAAGATCGGGGTGCAGCACTACTTCCTCGAGGACGAGACGCCGACACCGCTTCAGTCCATTCCGGATAGCTTCAAGTATCTCAAGGCGCTGAAGCTCTGAGGTCGCCGGAGGGACTGACCCGTGGAGATGCGGCGCCCTCGCCGCGTATTCAGCCTAAACGCGGCGAGGGCGCCGCGTCTCCATTCAAGCCCGGACGCTGACTGGAGCGGATTCGGAGTTACTTGTTTCGGAACACTTCGCTCTGCACCAGTTCGTGCACGAGCGTGCGGACGCCGAATTCATTGGGCTTCGCGCGTTCGAGTATTGTCTCGATCGCGGTGCGATCGGCGAAGCGCACGGGCGCCCCGGTCGCATAAACCAAGAGCTGCTGGGCCAGATTGCGGGCGATCATGCGATCGTCGTTTTGGAGCAGTTGCTTGAACTGCTTGATATCATGAAACGGGCGGCCATCCGGCAGTTCGCCCGCGGCATCGACCGGGAGTCCGTAGTGAAATTCGAAGGGCTGGCCGTTTTTGCCGCGGCCGCTCACCGCGGTTTTCTCTTTGTCGATGCCGCGGTAGCTGTCGCGCCATGCGCCCATCACGTCGAAACTTTCGAGGGCGAAACCGGGCGGATCCATTTTGCTGTGACACGAAGCGCAGCTCGCGTCTTCGCGATGCTGGGCGAGTTGCTGGCGAATCGTAACGGCACCGCGGATATCGGGCTCCACGGCTGCGACGGGCGGCGGCGGGGGAATGTCGATGCCGAGCATGCGTTCCAAAATCCATTTGCCGCGGAGAACCGGCGACGTGGTGGTGCCATTGGCGGTGATTTTCAACACGCTCGCCTGGGTCATGAAACCGCCTCGCGGGCTGTCGGTCGGCAGCGTCACCCGTCGCATGTGGGCGCCTTGCACGCCGGGGATGCCGTAGTGCAGAGCGAGTCGCTCATTGAGAAACGTGAAATTGGAATTGATCACGTTGCGGGCCGGCAGATCACGCCGCAGCAGGTCGTCGAAAAAGAGCTGCGACTCGGCGTGTGCCGCTTCGGTCAACGCGTCGTCGAGGTAGTAGTCGTTGTAGAGCGTGGTCGACGGGGTGGAGTCCTCGATCTTGCGGAGGTCGATCCAGTAATCGAGGAACCCTTGGCCGAAGCGCTGCGCGCGGGCGTCCGCCAGCATCCGCTCGGTTTCGGCGCGCAAAATTTCGGGGCGACGCAGTGTGCCTGCGGCGGCCCGCGCACGGAGCGTTTCGTCCGGGATGGAATTCCAGAGGAAGAGCGAGAGTCGCGTGGCGAGAGC
>JANPIT010000138.1:0-12251 GCA_031425115.1 Opitutaceae bacterium
GTCGAAAATTTCCTGACGCAGCGAGCGCTCTTCGCGGCTCGGGCCGCCGGAGCCCTCCTCGTATTCGATCACGATGCCAAAGCGCTTGCCGAGCGCCTCAACCGCTTCACTGAAATTGAGCTGCTCGGTCTCGCGAACGAAAGTAATCGCGTCACCGGCTTTGCCGCAGCCGAAACATTTGTAGAAGCCTTTGTCGGGATCGACGTGGAAGGACGGCGACTTCTCGTTGTGAAACGGACACAGGCCTTTCAACCGCGCGCCGCCGGCCTTGCGCAACGTCACCACCCGCGACACGACGTCGGCGAGGTTCACGCGCAATTTGAGATCGCGCACGCAGGTGGGCTTGATGACGGGCATAGTCGGCGGAGGTCCGCGGCAGCCCTCTCATTTCGTTGAGGCGTGGCGGATCGTGGACGGCCCGCGACTCAGGCGGAGCGCCGCGCGGCGGTCAATGCGTCGGTGCGAACAGTTACTCACAACGCCTCGCGCGTCCGGACGGCGAGAAATCGCATTGCGCAAGGGTCGACCCCGCCCAAAGTTTCGCGACCCCGAAGGAAACTTCCCCTCGCGGCAGACGACCAATCTTTCATGCGCTTGCTTACCGTTTCCCTTCTTGGCCTTGCGTTGCTCGCGCGTGTCGCGTCCGCCGCCACCACTCCGGCGTCCAAGGCCGCGCCCGCCATCGAGCCAGTGTGGGAAGCGCGGCTCGCGGCGTTCGACGAGGCGACCTACGAGCGGCAGGTCGAGAAGATGATCGCGACGTTCGAGCAGGCGACGGGAAAGAAACTCGTCCCAGGGCCGAAGAAGAAAGTGGGCCTCAAGGTTTACGCCGACTCGGGTCCCGGCCTCGCGACTCCGGTGCCGCTCGTCAAAGGCGTGATCAACGCCCTCAAGCGCCGCGGCTTCGAGCACTCGCATATTTTTCTCGTCGGGTTGAACGCGTTGCGGCTGCGGATGACGGGCTATTTGCCGTCGCTCGTGTCGGGCGAGACGCCGTTCTTCGGCAATCCGGTTTACGTGCTCGAGTCGAATCGCTACTATGACCCGCTGTGGTTCTACGACTCGCCGCTCCCGCAACGCTTCGATCCCATCTTCGCAGAACAGCAGACGAAAGGGGTGACGGCAGAGACGACGAAGGATCAGGACCGCAAAAGCTTCCTCGCGACCCCGCTGTTCCTCGACGCCGATTTCTGGATCAACATCCCGGTCTACTCGGATCACCCGACGCTCGGGATCAACGGCGCGTTGGTGAACGCCACGCTGTGGAACGCGTCGAACACCGCGCGTTTCTTCCGCTCGCCGGCCAACGCGCCCGCCGCGGTCGCTGAGATGAGCGCGATCCCGGAATTGCGGCAGACGTGGATGTTCACGATCGCGAGCTTGCAGCACTACCAGTTTATCGGCGGACCCTTTTTCAATTCGCTCTACACCGTGTCCGAGCCGCTCCTCTGGTTGAGCAATGATCCGGTGATGATGGACTCGCTCGCGCGCGATCGGATCAACGGCCATCGCAAGAAACAGGGGTTTGAAAACGTCGACGAAGAGATTCGCACCCTGGAATTCGCGGAGACGCTGGGCGTCGGTTCGACGAAAACGAAGAACGCGAAGATCGTGCCGGTGGAGTGAGGCGGGGCGGAACATCTCAGGCGGCCCACCAGGCGGTGGCGGATAACTGACGGCGCGTAAGGATTAACGCGCCCGACGCTGTAAATTCCCTCTTGCGACCGCCTCGACCGTCCGCCCAATTGTTTCTCGAGCCAACGACATGACTTCCTCCGCGTATCTTCCCTTTCTCATTCAGGCCCTGTTGGCTGCCGGCATCACGGGAGGCGTCATCGCCGCGAGTCATTTTTTCGGCCAGCGCTTCAAGCCGAATAAGATCAAGGATTCGGCTTACGAATGCGGCGTGCCGGCGGAGGGCTTGGTGCACACGCGTTTCTCGGTAAAATTTTATCTGACGGCACTGTTGTTCATGCTGTTCGATCTCGAGGTGGTGATCCTGATCCCGTGGACGTTCATCTACCGCGAGTTCCTCGCGAACAACATTTCGATCATCGGTCCGATCATGTTTTTCATTGGCGTCCTGATCCTCGGCCTTTTCTACGAGGTGAAGAAGGGCGCGCTGCAGTGGGAGCGGTGAAGCGCTAAGCGCCAAGCAACAAGCTCCAAGCACCAGAGAATTTCAAAACATTAGGGCTCAATTGGAGATTCAGATACTGAGATTTCATTGGTGCTCGGAGCTTGGTGCTTGGGGTGTTTGAGCCATGCGTCTCGACAAAATCATCGCTCGCAGCCGCATCGTTGACCTGAAGAGCCTCGATCTCGAGGGCGCGCTTCAGGAGTTGCTCGCGGTGTGTGTCGAAAAATTCTCCGATCTGAAGCCTGAGTCGCTGTTGAAGGGTTTGCTCGCGCGCGAGAGCACGATGACGACCTACCTGGGTTTCGGCGTGGCGCTGCCCCACGTCCGGATCAAGATGTCGCGCCGCTACATTCTCGCGATTGGCCGCAGTCGCGTCGGCATTCGGCACGATGGCGCGCTGGCCGATGAGCGCGTGCATCTGATCGTGATGCTGATCGCTGGCGAGAACGCGCGCGATTACCTGCAGGTGCTCGCCTCGATCGCGCGGCAGGTGAAGGATAAGGAACTCGTCGACAATCTGGTCAACGCGCCCGATCTCGACACGCTCTACGAGCGACTGGTCGGCGGCTTTGGCGGACTCCGCGCCGTGGAAGCGCAGCAGAATCGCGTCAACCGGCTGATGTTTCGTGAGGCGGAACGCGTCGCGCAGGGTGCCGATTGCAGCGCGATCGTGATCTTCGGCGACACGTTTGTCGGCGGTATCCAGCCGGGCGTGCTGCGCACGAAACTGAAGACGATCCTCGTCACGCGCACGGCACTCGAGATCAGCGACGAGGATGACGACAAGAAATTCACCGAGACGATTCAGGTGCGCTCGTTTTCGAACGCCCGGCTGGCGCAATTACGCAGCGCGATGCTCGTCGCGCTGACGCGCGGGATCGTGACCTTTACCGACCGCATTTGCTGCGTCGGCGGGATTACCGGAAGCAATCAGTTCGACACCTTGGTGGTCGTGGACATCGAGCGCGAATTCCAGACGCTGCTCACCGGTTCCACGGCGGATTTGCTGCCGGCGGATGTGAAACCCGAAGTCCTCGAGCGGGTGATCGCGGTCGCGACCGAGCTTGCCGTGGAAGGGCGCGAGGGCCGGCCGGTCGGTTGTCTTTTTGTGGTCGGCGACGACGAGAAAGTCAGCTCGCTCTCCAAGCCGCTCGTGTTGAATCCGTTTTTTGGCTACAAAGAGGAGGATCGCAACATCCTCAATCCGTTCATGGACGAGACGGTGAAGGAATTTTCTTCCATCGACGGCGCGTTCATCATCCGCGGCGATGGCGTGGTGGAGTCGGCGGGCAGCCTGATTCAGGCGACGGATAGCACGCACGAGCTGCCGAGTGGTCTCGGCAGCCGGCACGCGGCCGCAGCGGCGATCAGCGTGACGACGAACTGCATCTCGATCGTCGTCTCGTCGAGCACGGGGCAGGTCACGCTTTTCCGGCGCGGCGTGATGCTACCGCTGACGGAAAAACGCCGCTGATTCAGCGCGGCACGCCGGGGATGCCGCCAGGCATCATGCCCTTCATCATCGCGCTCATGTCCATCTGCTGGTAATTCGCGGGGACGGTGAACAGTGAGTCGGGCAGGCTTTTCTTTTCAATCGCGGTGACGTCCAGGCGCGACGCTTCCTTGCCAGATTTGTCGTAGCTCACGACGCGCAGGGGAAACAGTTCCTTGCCGGCCAGCGCGCGTTCCCAGCCTTTCGGCGCCGGGGCGCCGCCGCGACCGCCCATCATTTGACCGCTGGGATTGAACGTCACGAAGGCGCCGAGGCCTTCGGCGAGCCAGAGATCGGACTTGGTGCCTTGATCCGTGACGACATATTTCTCGGCGGTCTGTCCAAGGATTTTTTCTTTCTCGCCGGTCTTCTCCATTTTCGGCGCCTCGCTCGGCTGGCCGCCGGGACCGCCAGTGGCGGGGTCGGGCATGGCCATGATCATCGCCATCTTTTCCGAATCCATGAGCATCACGGCCTGACGTTTTGCGGGCTCGATGATCACGGTCGCTTTCATGCCCTCCTGCGCCGGCATTTCCATGCGCAACTTGTCGCCCTTGACGAGATACTGGATCTCCTGCGCCGGGGCGCCGCTCGCGGATAGTTTCATGGTGACTTTGCCTTCAAACGAAGCGGCCAGCGACGCCGCGGGAGCCAACATCGCGCTGAACAGCGCGAGACGAAGAAACGATTTCATGAGGACGAAACGAGAACAGGAGCAACCACGCCGGGCAACGCCGCTTTCACGGCTTGCCTGTGGGCAGGGCGCGCGGTGGATTCACCGCATGGCGCTTATCGGCTCGTTTTCCACCCTGCGGATGCAGGCACCGCAGTCTCCGGGGTTCGCGACGGCGTTCGCTTACGTGGAGGAGATCCTGCGCGAGGGTTCCGCGGCTCGGGCGCGCCTGCGCGGGATCGCGAGCGGCGGCTCTCAGAAAATCGAACTCGCGGGTGGCGTGTTCGCGATCGAGCAAGTTTACGAAACGAAGCCGCGCGCCGAGGGTTTTTTCGAATCGCATCGAAAATACATCGACGTGCAGGTGATCGTTGAGGGCGAGGAGCTGATGGAAGTGATCGAGCTCTCTCGGATTGTCGTGCGGCAACCCTACAATCCGGACCGCGACCTGCTCACCTACGAGGACACGACGGAGGCCTCGCAGCTGCGGGTCTATGCCGGGCAATCCACGATTTTTTATCCGGTCGATGTGCACATGCCTACGCTGCGGATCGGCTCTGCTCCGGTGCTGGTGCGGAAGACCGTAGTCAAAGTGCCGGTGGGCTGAGCGAGGGGGCGTTTTTAGCGGCGATGAACTACCGCCATCATTTTCATGCCGGCAATTTCGCCGACGTGATGAAGCATACGTTGCTGGTGCGCCTAATCCGCGCGCTGCAGAAAAAGGAGAAGGGTTTCCTTTATTTGGATACGCATGCCGGACGGGGGGCCTATGATCTCGAGGCGGCGGCGAGCGGAGATACCCATGCGCGCCAGCCGGAATGGCCGGAGGGCGTCGGTCGTCTGTGGCCGTTGCCCAAGGAGGCGGTGCCACCGGGCCTCGTGGAATATTTTGGGCTCTTGCGCGATTTCGATCAGGATTCTGGCAACAGCACGGCCTCGCCCCGGTTTTATCCTGGCTCACCCTGGCTGGCCCAACGGTTGGCGCGGCCGGTGGACCGTTTGGCTTTCTACGAAAAACAGCCCATGGAGTGCGCCGCGCTGCGAGCCGAGTTTGCAGGAAAGGGGGCGTCGGTGCAGGAGATGAACGGTTATGTGGCGCTGCGCGCCCTGTTGCCCCCGCCGGAGCGCCGCGCTCTGGTGCTGATCGATCCGCCGTTCGAGGCGCAGGATGAATTTGCGCAGATCGCGACCGCCCTGCGGGAGGGATTGGAGCGATTCCCGATGGGGGTCTTCGCCGTATGGTATCCACTTACTGGACGCGCGCGGGTCGATGAATTTTTCGCCGGCATCCGGGCCTTGCGGCCACCGCCGACGCTGGCCTGTGAGTTGACCATCGCGGGCGAACGGTCGCTGGTGAAAATGAAAGGCTGCGGTTTGCTCCTCATCAATCCCCCCTGGCAATTCGAAGCCGAGGCCGTGCCGCTGCTGGAATTTCTGGCGGGCCTGCTCCGGCAGGAATCGGGTGGCAGCGGTCGCGTCGATTGGATCGTGAGCGAAACATAATTCGCGCGCGCCCGGACCACCGGCGCTCAGGGCCCGGGCGGCAGATTGCGCTGAAGCACGGTGGCGAGCAGCTCGAAGCGCACGGGCTTCGTCAGGAAATCGTCCATGCCCGCCGCCAGGCAGGCTTCCCGCACGTGCGTGCTGGCATTGGCCGTCAGCGCGATGATTTTCACGGGGCGGCCGCCCTCGAGTTTTTTGCGGATACGGCGCGTCGTCTCCATGCCGTCGATACCGGGTAGCTGGCAATCCATCAGGATTACGTCGAAGGTCTCGGACGTCGCCGTCGCGATCGCCGCTTCGCCGTCGCCCGCAAATTTGGGCGTCACGTTGAGTTTCTTCAGAAAGAGATCGATGACCTGCTGGTTGACGGAGTCGTCTTCCACGACCAGCACGCGCCCATGTAGGGTCGGCGTCACAAAGCGCGGCGGTTCGTCATGCCGCGGCGGGGGAGCCATGGTGACGTCCGGAAGATTGCAGGGCAGGATGAGCCGGAAGGTCGTGCCTTGGTTGATCGCGCTCTGCACTTGCAGAGCGCCGCCCATGGCTTGCGCGAGGCGCATCGAGATCGCGAGGCCGAGTCCGGTGCCACCGTAGCGGCGGCTCATGGAAGTATCGGCTTGGGTAAACGGCTTGAAGAGCCGCTCGAGGGCGGCGGAGTCGATGCCGATGCCGGTGTCGGTCACGGTGAACTGCATGACCGCGCGCGTCGGGGTGCGCTCGGCGCAGGCGACGCTCAGTTCCACGCGACCACGCTCGGTGAACTTGATGGCGTTGCCGATGAGGTTGACGAGGATCTGGCGGAGACGCGTCGCGTCGCCAATGATGGCGCCAGGCAGATTATCGCTGATCTGAAGATCGAATTGGAGGCCCTTGTCGCGGGCGCGCGCATGTAGCAGGTCGTTGACGGCCTTCGCCACGGTGGAGGGCTGGAAGGGCGCGTGTTCCAACTCGAGCCGGCCCGCCTCGATCTTGGAAAAATCGAGCACGTCGTTGAGCAGAAGCAGCAGCGATTCGGCCGAGTCGGACGCGGTCTTCAGGTAGCCGCGCTGTTCCGGCGAGAGCTGGGTATCGCGCACGATGCGGAGCATGCCCAGCACGCCGTTCATCGGCGTGCGGATTTCGTGCGAAATCGTGGCAAGGAACTCGCCCTTGGCGCGGCTGGCCGATTCCGCTTTTTCGCGGGCTTCGCGCAACTCGGATTCGCGGGACTCACGCCGCGTGTTCTCCGCCTGCAGTTCAGCCGCGATTTCCTCGCGCTCGAAACGCATCACGAGCGCGTCGGAGAGCGAGCGGTGGTTGCGCTGCATGGCAGAAACCATGTAAACGATGAAGAAGGCGACGCAGACCCCAAGGAGGATGCCAACGGCGTCGCCGTTCGCGAAGAACCGCGCGGAGAGTGGGATCATCACCGCAAAGAGATAGGCAAGACTGCCCTTGCGCATCGGCAGGAGCAGGCGCGCCGAGCCTGTTGTAATCCCGGCGAGCATCAGCACGTGAGCGACGCCGAGGGGGCTGCTATTGTGGAGCGTGGGGAACAGCCACGTCGATATGCCCCAGCCGACACCGGTAAGGGTGGTGGCGATGACATAGCGCAGTCCCCATTGTGAGGAGACGGTCGAGTCGGTCACCGTCGCGGCAAAATACGCGTGCGCCAGCCATAAGCGGTAACCGCCGATGGCCACCATCACGGCCAGCCACGACCCGAGAACGGTGAACGAAAGGTTGAGGCTGGCGCCGACCGCGAGAGCGAACGCGATCGCCGTGCCCGTAGAGGCGAGGGTCCCTGTCGACAGCTCCCGATACGCCATCCGGACTAGTTCTTGGCGCGTCTTCGTTTCGACTGGGTGATCACGCGGTCGGCGTGCTGGGGCGGGAGCCGCCGGCGCGGCAGAAGCGGGAGCGTGCGGCGGGGATACAGTCATGGACAATCGTCAGCGAAGCATGGAAGTGCCAAAACGCATGGCGAGCGCGCCTCTGGCGTGAAACTACTTAGCGGTCCTGCGCCCCATGGCGCGACCGCGTGCGGCACAAAAAAGCACGGGCGTAGGCCCGTGCTTGCGTGGCTGCCGTCCTGCGACAGCAAAGGCGCGGCAAAAATCAACGATTCACGATGCCCAACCGGCACAGCTCGCGGGCGTAGATCGTCGCATCGAAGGCCTCGGGATGGAACTGCAAGGGCGGCGCCCTGAAGACGGGGCGATTCCACAGAACATCTTCACGCGGGGCGACGTGCACCATAGGCGGCTCGGTGGCGGGAGCCGATTGCTCCGGCTGGAAGTGCGGGATTGGGAAGGGCATGGTGTCAGTTCTATCGGTTTGCGGTCGTGTAGTCGGTCTTGGGGTGACCTTCGCGGTCGGAGAAGGTGCCATGAGTTTGGCCTAGATTGGAAATTTTCGCCATCGGGTGCTCTCTCGCACTCGGGCCCGGAGATTTTCCGTGGAGTGCAGGCGCGGAGTGGGGCACTACTCATGAGGCGGCGCGACGTTCGCGCAAAAAGTTCAAAGGCTTCGCGCCGCCGCTTTCGCTTCGGGGACAGAAGGGAGAAAGCTCCAACGCACAGGAAATGGGATGGTTTCTCGTCGCTACGGCAGGGATTGCGATGAATGAAAATTGCGCCCTTGCTCACCGCACATGCGGCACTCAACGTGCCTCCGCTTGCTTCAACCCCTTGCAACGCAGTCCAGCTTTGCGTCAGCTCAACGACCCCGTTTTCGCGCGTGTTTTACCGCGCCGGCGACTGGGCGTTTCCCCTTTTTCCTCCGTCAACCACACCTGTGATTCACACCTATGAGTAATGCTACCCTCAGCAACGACGCTCTCGTGCCCAACGCCAAACGGCTGTTGTGGGCGGGCTTCATGGCCATATTTGCCGCCGGCATGGGCTTCGGCATCCGTGGCGGTATTTTCGACAATTGGGCGGGCGAATTCGGCTTCACCGCCACACAGCTCGGCGCCATCGGCGGCGCCGGTTTCACCGGATTCTGCTTCGGCATCATCATCGGTGGTGTCGTGTGTGATAAAATTGGTTACGGGAAACTCGTGGTCGCGGCCTTCGCGTTTCACGTGCTTTCCGCTTTTGTGACCTTCGGTGCGTCCACGCCGCAGAACGCCTACCAGATGCTGACGATCGGCATGTTTATCTTCGCGTTTGCGAACGGCACGTTGGAGGCCGTGGCAAATCCGCTCGTGGCGACGATCTTCCCGAACAACCGCACTCACTACCTCAACATTCTCCACGCGAGCTGGCCGATTGGCATCCTGGCGGGCGCAGTCGTGAGCTGGGTGCTCGACGACAAGATGCAGGTGGGTTGGAAGATCCAGTTGGCCCTCTATCTCGTGCCGACCGTGATCTACGGCGTGATGTTCATGGGCCAGAAAATGCCCAAATCAGAAGCTGCTCAAAAGGGCGCGATCTTCGGTGAGATGCTCAAGCCGGTCGGCATCTTGGGTGCATTGGTGGTGTGCTATCTCCTCTCGCTCTTCGTCTCGGGACCGCTCGCCGGACTCCTGGGTATGCAAAGTTTCCCGGCAGCCGTCGGTTATGGCGTCGCGGGAGTGCTGCTTGTCGTGGTCGGCGTCGTGACGAAATTCTCCTTCGGTTCCATCCTCCTCTTCGTGCTCTTCATCACGCACGCCTTGGTGGGCGCGGTCGAGCTGGGCACCGATGGCTGGATTGCGAATATCACCGGCAATCTCTTCACGTCCGAGCAGGGCAAATGGCTACTGATCTGGACGTCGGCCGTCATGTTCGGCCTGCGCTTCTGCGCTCATTTCATCGAAACGAAGCTTGGGCTCTCGCCCATCGCGTTGCTCCTGGTTTGCTCGGTCCTGGCCTGCGTCGGCCTGCAACTCACCAGCGGCGCGCAGACGGTCGGCATGGCGTTCCTCGCCCTCACCGTTTACGCGATCGGCAAGACGTTCTTCTGGCCGACGATGCTGGCGGTCGTCTCCGACCGTTATCCGCAAACCGGTGCCGTTGCGATTTCGATCATGGGCGGCGTCGGCATGTTGTCCGCCGGCCTGATCGGCGGGCCCGGCTTGGGTTACGGCAAGGATCGTTTCTCGGCTGAAACCCTGCAGCAGACGAATGCGGCGGCCTACGCCGAGGCGAAGGCTGCCGCGCCTTCGAAATTCCTCTTCCTCAGCGAGGTCTACGCGATCGACGGCAAGAAGCTCTCGGACGCTAAGGATGCCGCAAAGGCCAGCAAGGCCACGCCGGCGCAGAAGGACATCGTCGCAGCCGACCAAACGGGCGATCGTCGGACGCTGAAGGCTGACTCGTATATCCCGGCTGCGATGGCGCTGATCTATCTCGCGATCCTGCTCTACTTCAAATCCATCGGCGGCTACAAGGCCGTGCACATCGCGGGCACGGACGCTGCAGGTTCGAAGACCTGATCGCTTTCCATTCGCCCAAATTCAAAGGCCGCGCTGAAAAGCGCGGCCTTTTTGTTGACGGATCGGCGGGCACACCGTCCGTGGAACTGGGCCCCGGCTACGGAGGGGCGATGCGCGAAGCGCGCACGCGTTCCGCCGCAGCCGGAGCGAGAATCAGCAAGCCCTGCGCATTACGCCGCCCGCGCAGCGCGGCGAAGACCGCCGAGGTCGTGCGCGCGCTTAGGGAGCGTCACCGTGAGCACGCCGTTGGCGATTTCCGCGCCCATGGCTGCGTAGTCGAAACCGGCGCCCAGCCGAAGCCGGAGCCGGTAATCGCGCTGCACGCCCTCGAGATGGAGCGCCGTGAAGTTCACGCGCACGAAGCGCGCCTTCTTGGCGGTCACAGTGAGGTCGGCACCGCGCCCTTCGATCTCCACGCCGGAGGCGTCGACTCCCGGCACGTAGACGATGAGTTTCATCACGTCGGCGTGCTCCTGGCAGTCGTAGGCGGGCTGGCGGAAGGCATCGACGGATGGCTTCGCTGCGGCCGTGCGACTGTTGGTCGGGAGGGACTGGATGATGGTGCTATTCATGGGAGGAAAACGGAATGGAAACGTCCCCTCGGAGGTCCTGTGACCGCCGGGCTTTTCAGAGGGCTAAACGTTTCCGGGTTAACGGAGGTGTTTAGTTCTGTGAGCCCGAGTCGGTATTTTTGGACCAAACGGCAAAAATGACCGGACGCATCGCGACGCAACGCTGCTGGCCCTGCTGGTAGCAGGTGCCGGCGGAGCGGAGGTGATGCGTGTGAGCGGTCATTGGCCTAAAGTAGATTCGATGCTGCATATTGCAGCCGGCATGCCAAGCGGCATCCTTTTTGTGATGGTGAAGATTGCGTGACGCTGTTGTGGCCGCACCCTCTCGTCATGGCCGCTTTGACCGATGCCACGACGACTATCGCCGAGTTGAAAACGCGTCTGCTCGCCTTTGTGCGCGAGCGGGACTGGGAGCAGTTTCACGCGCCAAAGAATCTCAGCATGGCGCTCGCGGCCGAGACCGGTGAGCTCATGGAGCATTTCCTCTGGGCCACGCCTGAGCAGTCGAAGGCGATCGCCAACGAGCCGGCGAAGCGGGCCAAGATCGCCGACGAACTCGCCGACGTCGTGATCTACGCCCTCGAGTTTGCCAACATCACCGGCCTCGACGTCGCTGCCGCCATCGAGGCAAAAATGGCCGCCAACGCGAAAAAATATCCGGTCGAGAAAGCGAAGGGACGGTCGGAGAAATACGACGAGCTCTGAGAGTTGGCGTGACGTGTTTCGGCTCGCGACAGAGCGATCCGGTAAAGCGCAAAAAAACCGACGGGCGATGAAGCCACGTCGGTTTTGAAATTGGCGATCAGCAATCGCCTATTACGATCGGCGGTCGATCAGCCCTTGCCGCCGTAGCTCACGTAGTCGTCGAGATCGAGGAGATCGGCGAAGGAGCGCACGTCGTCGCGATCGCCGGCATTTGCCTTGATCGTCTCGGCCATCCACTCGTGGCCGCCCGCACCGCCGGGGCCGTGCTGTTCGAGCCATTTGGACCACGCCTGAATCTCGAACGGCTGACGCTTCGTGTTCTCGCACACCCAACCTACGATCTGCGTGTCGGAGCCGCCCTTCTTGATCTCCGCGAGCATCACCTCGTGATCGATGCCCGTGAAGGCGAAGAAATTTTTGTCGAGCGGACAGTTGTAGTGGTAGCCGGCGTTCTTGCCGGCGATGAAGGCGCGGGCCTTGTCCAGCAGGCGGCCGAGATGAGCAAAGCCGCCGATGCGGACGTGCACGCTGCGCGGCGGATGTTGGGTGAGGTCGGGGGCGGAGTAGTTAATCATAGGTTTTTCGAGCTGGGGTTGAAAGTGGAACTCAGGAAGCGGGGGAACGCGAATCAAGAGGTTAAGTTCATCAGGGCGCCCAAGGCTGAGGGTTGCACTGACGAAGCGGACCGCCTGTAGACTGAGCGAAGAAAACTCGCTGGCCGCAAACGCGCACATGAAAAGCACCCATCTCGTCCGCAACTACTACGT
>JANPIT010000139.1:0-2844 GCA_031425115.1 Opitutaceae bacterium
CCCCGCCTGGGGCCCAAATTTGTGCCGCCTCCGCTTTTTTTCGCTCAATATATACCTGGCGCCGCGGCCCCCCCGCCGCTTTTTCGTACTCCCCCCGCGGGGCGGGCGCCGCGTCTCCATCCGGGCCTCAGACCACTGACACGCGCGCACTCGAATCACCGATCCGTTCGAGGCCAGTGACGCCCATGCGATCGGTCATGGAGAGGAACAGATTGCTCATCGGCTGACCACCCAGCTTGGTGAAACGGCCGGGCTTGAGCGTTCCGCCGCCACCGCCCGCGAGGATGATGGGCAGATTGTCGTGCGTGTGACGGTTGCCGTCGGAGTTACCGCAGCCGTAAACGATCATCGAGTTGTGGAGGATCGATTTGCCGTCGATGTCTTTCTTCGACTCGAGGCGCTGCAAGAACTTCGCGAAGCGCTCCATGTAATAGAGATCAATCTGGCCGATCTTCTCCATCAGGTCGTCGTTGTTGCGATGGTGAGAGCAATAATGATGGCCCTCGGGTATACCAATTTGTGGATACGCGCGGTTGCTGCCGTCACCGGCGAGCAAGAGGGTGGATACACGGGTCGAGTCCGTCTCGAACGCCATCGCCAGCAGCTCATACATGAGATCCATGTGATCGCCGTAGCTCGTCGGAATGCCCACGGGGGTATCGGCGCGAGGATCCGGGAGATCGCCAAAGCCTTCGGCGCGTTGGATCCGCTGCTCGATGTCGCGCACGCCGGTCAGATACTCGTCGAGCTTCTGTTGATCGTTTCGGCCCAGCTGGCGTTGCAGGGAGCGCGCATCGTCGATCACGAAATCCAGCAGCGACTTCTGCGTGGCTTGGCGCATCCGGAAATTGCTCTGACGCTCATTCGGCGCGCCGGCACCGAACAACCGCTCAAACACGAGGCGCGGATTAGTCTCCGGCGCCATCGGGGTCGTCGGCGACGCCCACGAGAGATTGTATTGGTAGGCGCAGGAATAGCCTGAGTCGCAGCGACCCGATTTGCGGATCTGATCGCACGACAGCTCGAGCGACGGGAAACGCGTCAGGTGGCCCATCTTTTGCGCCGCGATTTGATCGACCGAGATCCCAACCCGGATGTCCGCGCTGTCGGTCTTCCGCGCGCGCGCACCCGTGAGGAACGTCGCATTAGCCCGCGCGTGATCGCCGGCGCCGTCGTTACCTGCCGTCGCGTTTTTGTGGTCCAGCCCGCCGAGCACCTGGAAGGAACGCTGCAACGACGCGAGCGGCTGCATCGTCTTCCCGAGCGTGAAATCGGCGCCCTCGCCCGTCGGCCACCAGTAGTTCTGGTGCGCTCCGTTGGGAAAATAAACATACGCCATGCGCAGGGGCGCGCCACTCGCCGTCACGCCCAGGCCCGCGGCAGCCGCCGGCGCCGTCGCCGCACCGGCAATCGGCCGTAACGCCGATTCAAATACCGGCAACGCCACGCACGCGCCCAGTCCGCGCAGGAACTGGCGGCGATTCAGGTTGAGGAAACGTTGCTCGGCAGCAGTCGGGGTCGGGGCGGATGTTTTCATGGCGAGGAAGCTAATGATTTCGGACCGATGATTGAAAGGGTCAGTCTGAGGACAGCGGATAATCCAACGTTAGTTTGCGCAGCCGGTTTGGCGAAAACGCTCATTCGTTCGGTCGAGATGCAGTCGCTAGCGCAGGCGCTTGCGTGCGCATCTTCTGGAACGCGGGCGACTCCACTACACTGTAAATTAGGACCGACATGCGCCCTTCTTCCTGGGCGAGGCGCCCAACAATCTCATCCACCGTGTGCGCATCGTAATAGTCCAAACCGCGACCCAGCGCGTAGGTGAGCAGCTTTTCCGTCAGGCACCGGTAGACGTCCAGCTTGCGGTCTTGGCTGAGGATTCGTTTGAGCTGACGCACGTCGGCAAATTTCTCACCGGTGATCAACTGCCCGGCAGGCTCGATCGGCTGACCGGCCTCGGTATCGCGCCAATAGCCGAGCGCGTTGAAATTCTCCATCGCGAGCCCCAGCGGATCCATGCGCGAGTGACAGGAATTACAGAGCTTGTTCGCCCGATGCACGGCGAGCATCTCGCTGAGCTTGGGCTCCCGACCTTCGAACATCTTCTTGGCCTCCTCGAGATCTGGCACGTCGGGCGGCGCGGGCGGGGGCGGCGTGCCGAGAATATTCTCTAAAATGAACAGGCCGCGCTTCACCGGTGAGGTGCGCGTCGGGTTCGAGGTGACCGCAAGCACGGAGCCCTGCGTGAGGATGCCGCCGCGCGGGCTATCCGCAGGCAGCTTCACCAAGCGGAGGGTGTCACCCGTCATGTCGGGCAGGCCATAATGTTTCGCGAGCCGCTCGTTGAGAAACGTGTAATCGCTGTCGATCAGCTCGAGCACGCTGCGGTCTTCCTTGATGACGTGCTCGAAATACATCTCGGTTTCGCTCCGCATCATCTTGCGCAGCGCACTATCAAATTCGATGCGGCCGTCTTTGTTGCGCTGCGCATTCGGGCCCATCACCACGCGCGCGTTGATTGGCACGCTCTCGACATCGCGCGTCTGTAGCCACTGACCGGTGAAATTGCGGACGAACGCCTGCGCCTTCGGATCCTTCAACATGCGCGCCACCTGCCCACGCAAATCGCGGCGCAGCCCGCCTTGTTCCGCGAGACGGAACAACTCTTCGTCCGGCATCGTGGACCAGAGAAAATACGACAGACGCGACGCCAGCGCATACTCGTCAACCGGCGCAAACGCCTGCCCTGCCACCGCCGCCTCGGGCTGCTCCACGCGAAACAAGAAACGCGGCGAGCCCAACACCGCCATCATCGCACGCGCAATGCCTTCCTCAAACGTCTTG
>JANPIT010000140.1:0-11529 GCA_031425115.1 Opitutaceae bacterium
AGATTCTGCCGCCCTACGAACCCACCTCGATCGAGGCCGCGGTCGAGACCAGCCTCGTGCGGCTGGGCGGAGCGGGCATCGACCTGCTGTTTCTTCATCGCTGGGACGCCACCGCCGAAAGTGAAACCACGCTCCGCGCCCTGGATCAATTGGTGCAAACCGGCCGGGTGCGGCGCATCGGCGCCAGCAACTACACCGCCGATCAACTGGAACACTCCCTCGTGCTGCAGTCGAAACTCGGGGTGGCGCCGTTCCTTGCACTGCAAAACATCCACAATCTCGCGGTCCGAGGAATCGACCTCGCGACGCGTGAGCTTTGCGCACGCCACGCCGTCGAGATCGTCACCTACAGTCCTCTGGGCGCCGGGTTTCTTACCGGCAAACACGAAGGCGGAGTCCAGCCCGGGAGCCGCTTCGACATCATTCCCGGACACCAGGGCGTTTACTTCAACGATCTCGCCCGTGCGCGTCTCGCACGGCTCAAGGCAGTCTCGGCCCAATCCGGAATCTCCATGGCGGCTCTCGCGCTCGCGTGGGCGCTGCGCCAGCCGCAGGTCGATACCGTGCTCGTAGGAGGGCGAAGCATCACGCATCTCGAGCAGGCGTTTCAAGCGAGCACGTTTGCCGGCAGGGAGTGGGTGCGCGCCCTCGACGCGGATTGAAGGAAGTATCGCTTCACATCTCATGCGGATTGGATCGGACTGTAGGGCCGGCGCTCGCCGCATCGCCGACGAGCGGCACCCCTGCACTTCAGAACCGCAGCGTCGCGATCAGCGAAAACGTGCGCGGCTGGCTCGGGTCGATCGCGGCCGCATGCTGCGCACCCACGACGAACGTCTCATCGAGCACGTTGTTCACGTTCAGTTTGAAGTGCCAGCGACGGCTGAGCTGATACTCGACGAAGCCGGTCGTCATCGTTCCGTCCCGCAACTTGATACTCGCCGAGGATCCGGGCACCGCGCTCGCCGTCTGCCCGGTCGGCAAAATCATCTGCCCGCCGCCGGTCAGTCGGTCCATGATCCGATTCGCGCCGCCACCGATGCGGAACTTCTTCAGCGGCTCGGTGGTGAATTGATAGCTGCTGAACACACCCCACGAACCGCGGAAACTCGATGGCAGCCGCGTGTTCGTTACCTGAATACGAGGGTCCTGCTTTGCGTAGTTCAGCATCAACTGCCAGTTGGATATCGGACGGGCCGCCACGCTCACGTCCCAGCCCTTGATGTAGCTGTCCGTTATCAGATCGAACACATTGAAAGTGAACCCGGGCGTTATGCCACCGGTCCGGCTCACGGCCCAGTTTTTGTAGTAGGTGGAGTAAAGGCCCGAAGTGACCGTCAGCCGCCCGTCGAAGAGATTGGTCTTCACTCCGATCTCGCGCATCTGGCCGTCGCGGGGCGGGATGAAGTCGCCGTTCTCGAGCCGGCTCGTCGAATTGAGGAAAACCACCATCGTGCTCTCCACACCATAGACCGCGATGTCCTTGGTGAGATTGAGCACGAAGCCGTAACGGTGCAGGTCGCGGTTGTTGTGCGTGAACGTCGACGGCGACTTCGTGCTGGACGTGTAGTTCGTCGACTTCGCGTGATTGTTGATCGACGACAGTGCGCCGGTGACGATCAACCGGTTCGGGATGATCTCCACGTTTTGCTGCCCGTAATAGTTCGTCTCATACGTGGCGACCATCGTGCCAAAAGCCGCGGTCGCCGGAATACGATATTGGTCCGCCGAAATGTTCACGATGTTGTCCATCACCTGACGCACGCGCGCGAACGGGATCTCGAGCCGATCGAAACCCAGCGAGGTCGCCGCCGAGCGTGTCGCAGTGGCAAGGTGCGCGTTCTGTGAGCCGAAATCCGGATTCGAGAAATGATCGTAAGGGCTGCGCGCGCTCGTCCACGCCGTGCCGCCGAAGCTCGTGCGAAACTGGCGCCCCAGCAGCTTGTATTCACCGTTCACATCCGCGCCGCCGGTGTAGGCGTCGACGCCCGCGTTGTTCCGCCGGGCAAACATCCGCACCACCTGCCGCTGGTAGTTCACCTGATCGACGATCAACACGGACTGCGGGCCATAACGATAATGGCTGATGGTGCCGTAAGCCGTGGCCGACCAGCCCGGGGCGATGCGCTGGATCGCCGTGCCGCGCACCTGGCTCGTGCTGTTGCGGATCATCGACTTCTTGTCGAGGAAACTCTCGTCGCGCCCCGCACCGAGCCACGGCAGCCCCTCGGGCGTCGCGACCGTGTTCTTGTGCGGCGGCTGACGGAGCTGCTGCGTCTGCGCATTTAGCCGCAGCGTCGTGTTCTTATACTTCATCTGCACGACGCCAAAGTAGACCTTCCGCTCGTTCACCACGTTCCGCAGAAACGTGTTTCCGTTTTGATAGGCGAGATCGAGCCGATAGCTGAACTTCGCCGCGCCGATCGAACCTAGCGGTCCGGTGTGATCGAGCTCGAAACGATGGAAACCCCACTCGTCAATCTGGCCGCGCAAGGTCGTCTGCCGGCGATCGAGGGGCACGCGGGTCTGACGCACGACCGCACCCGTGATACTGGAATTGCCGCCGTAGAGCACGCCGATCGGCCCGCGCACGACGGTGATGGAATCGATCGTCGCGGAATCGGGCGCCATCGAGGGCGAACCGTCCCCAGCGCCATCGGTGTTGATGTTGGCGTTGTTGCCCCGGACGTAGGCCGAATCGCCCTGCTGAAAGTTTCCCACGCCGATGTAGTTCAGCATATCGGAAAGATCGATACTCGCGATGTCGTCGATCATGTCGCGCGTCAGCACGGTGATCGACTGTGGCACCTTCATGATCTCCTCGTTGGTGCGAAGCGCGTTGCCCGAATAGGCGCTGTGGTAGCCCTTATCCTGCGTCATCACGACTTCGAACGCCTGAAGTTGGACGGGCTGTTCTTCTTTCGTGGTGGTGGACGATGAAGACGAAGGCGCGGTTTGCGCCCCGGCTCCTGTGGCGCCGAACGCCAGCGCCAGCAGCGGGGCAAGAGGGCAACGCACCAACGCGGAGGATGATTTCATGGTTGGTTCGAAAGAGTAAATTCGAGATGAGGGTCGGTCGGTCTCGGTTGGTGCGGAACGAGCAGGGACTTGAGGCTGGGAGAAAGAACGCGCGACCGGTGCTCACTATCCCCGCCGCAGCGTGGCCGCCGCGGGTTTGTAGACTTCAGCCAGCACGCTCACCCGCCAGGTGCAGGCGTCGTCCTTCACTTGCTCGTAGCTGCGCGGCTCGCCCGTTTTCTCGATCATCACCGGAATCCACTTCGCCCCGAAGCGGACGTGCTGGGTTTCATCCGCGATGTCATAGCTCCACGCCATCGCGCTGGTGGTGTCGCCATGAGCGATCGCATCTTTCAGGCCCACGTGCTTGGCGGGGAAGGCATCGACTTCCTGCGTAGAAAGCGCGGCGTAACGATCAAGCGGCGTCAGTGTTTGCCGCATGGCGTAGGCCTTGGTCGACAGGCCCGCGGCCATCGCCGTGGTGCCGAGTTGCTCGAGCTTCCGCTCGCCAAACATCGCGTGGCGCGACTCGTCCCACATGTGCCGGCTCAAATCGAAAAAGAAATCCCATGGCATGTCCGGCGCCTCGAACAGCATCGCGGCGCACGAATCGGCGGCCTGCACTTCTTGGAGAAAATTTACCGCATGGTAACGCTCCCGATCCGCGTAGACATTTTCCGCGGGCAGCGGCTCAGGCCCAAATTCGAGATTACTGAACCCCTGGGGCACCACCGCATCGGCGAACGGCAGCGTGCCGAGGCGGCGGCCGGCCCTCAGCGGTGTGCCGGCTTTAGCCACATGGGCGCACAGCTCGGCATCGAGCGCCGCACCGAGCGCTTCGATCTTCGCCGCGAACGCCGCGCTGAACGACTCCGCTCCGCAATTCTTCAGGGCAGCCAGCGCCCCTTCCGCCCACGCGACCTGCGACTGCAATTCGTCGCGATCGGCCTGCAGCAGCGCCACGCTGGGAAGATCGTAAATCATGTCGTTGCGTTTCAGATACGCCCCGATCGCCGAAATCAAACGCCGATGCGTGAGCACGATGCCCGCATGCAACAAATCCACCACGCCGGGCGCCCGGCACAGTTCGTCCAGGAGGGCTCGGCCGGCCACTGTGCCGCTCAGATGCATTTCTTGGAACGACACCCCGAGCTCACGTCCCCGCAGCCGGAGATCCTGCACGCGCCGCATCGAGCGAAAGACGAGTTCCGGCATTTCCTTGCGTTGTTGCCAGTGCCCCAGGGCCGGGATGAAGCCGGCGTGAATGCGCGCCAGCTCTGTCTGAAAATCCGCGAGGTTTTTCAGGAAAAGCCCGCGGACCCGCGGACTCACGTCCGCAGCAATTGAAGTGGAATCGGACGGCGTGGTCATGAAGGGAGAACGGCGCTCCTCACTCTTCGTTCGATACCGCGAACGAGTAGAGGTCCGCATCACAAAGCAGGAACTTTAATTGCACCACGCGATCGCGCAGCGCCGGGAGATTGACCGCACCCTTCCACGCCGCGGTAAGATCGATCTTATCGCCAACCAGCTCGCGCGCGTCTGCCGCACCGAAGCCCGGAATCTCTGCGCCGTGATCGTCGAGCACGACGACCTTGACGTAGCCGTTTGCGGAGGTGGAAAGATTGAGCGAAATCCGGCTGCCATCGATCTTCACCGGCTTCGTCAACGCGAAGCCCTCCACCGCGCCGGCGTGCAGCGATGAAAATCCATCGATCCGCAGCGCCATCCGCTCGATGCGCGTCTGGTTCGACGAATAGCCGCGCACGATGAAAAACGACATTTCGTTCGGGCCGGTCTGAATGATGCCGTAGGCCGGCATGTTGCTCCGCGCCGCCCAGCTTGCGGGATCGATTCCGGGGCGCACAAACGACTCCAGAAATTTGCGGTCGAAGCGCGTTCCTCCGCGCGACGACATCAGCACGGCATCCGAGACGCCCTTCCACATCGACTTCTCGATGTCGTATTTCTTCAGCGTCGCCTCATCGAGCACCTGCCGGTTCGGCACAAAGCGAAACGGCATCGAGATCAGAATCTGCGGCGCGCGAAAATAAGCCTGCGTCGTATTCGTGTAGAGATCTTCGATCGGGCCGCGGTCGAACGTCATGCGCTCCGGTTCCGACCAGTTCGTGAAATCGGCGGACACTGAGCGAGCGATCGTGCGCACACTCTTGTAGTCGAACTTCACGCCCTTCTTGTCGCCCGTCCACGTGCGCAAATACACAGCGAAACAATTCTCCGCCGGCAGCCACGTGAGGATGTTCTGCGTGTCCAGCGCCCAGTCGGTGAACAGCGGCTCGCCCGGCAACCGGCGCCACTCCTTGCCGTCCGCCGACACAAATCGATACAGCCCGCGGGTGAGCCCGCTAAACTTCAGCTTCGGATTATTTCCCGCGCCTCCGCCCACGGCTTTGAAGCGCTCGTCCGCCGGCACACCGGCCCGCGCGTCGTAGAACACACTGAAATTATGCGTCGCCCACGTCGGCTCGCCCATCGGCATCACCACGTTGTTCTCCTTGCTCCCGCGCACCTCGAACCGCCCGAGGTTCGGCCGCGTCCACGTGATCCCATCCGCGCTTTCCGCATAACAGGTCAGGTCATCGTTCTTCGATGCGCCGAATCCGCCGCGGTAATACATCATGAACTTCTTCCCGTCCGATATCACGGAAACGTATGCGCCCCACCGCCCCTCCCACGGCTGATCCAGCTTCAGTGCGGTCCCGGCAGGCAACGGCACACCGATGCGATTCTCCACCCGCACCGTTTCCTGCAGAATAAAATCGTCGACGAACAACTCGCGGCGATTCTTCAACGTGACCACGTCCGCCGCCCACCCGAGCGTAGTGAGGCAAAAAAGAGCAGCCATCATCCGGCAAGAAAGGAGCGAGTTCATAGGGGTAAATGAGGTGAGGGGCGCAGTCTCGTTTTCAAATTCGTCGTTACCGCCGCGTCAGCGATCGCGACCGCCGTAGCGCTTACGCGCTATACATCGCTTCCTCTTCGCTCAGCGCCCGGGTGGCAGACTCCGCATGGGCGCGGACCAGCCGGTGAATACTGCGATCGATGATTTCCTGGATGTGCCGTTCCATCGCCCGTTTCGCTTCCGCCGGCGTGCCGCTCGCGATTGCTTGGTAAATCTCCTGGTGCTCGGCGAACACCGTGCGTCGGTGCGACGCGTCTTCGGGCGGCTCGGCCTGCACGTTCGCCTTCGCCAGCGCGGAGGGACCCGAGACCACCCGGTTCACCAAATGCAGCCGCAAAATTTCCTTCTTCATCAGGTCGTTCTTTGCCGCGGAAATGATCGCGAGGTGAAATCGCACATCTTCGCGGACAAGCTGCGGCAGCAACGTCGCAACCTTGCCGCTCGCCACCAGTTCGTCGGTAATCCGACCCATTTCATCCAGCGCCAGCCGGATCTCCTGCAGGTCTGTATCCGCGTGATTTCGCGCCGCGAGTCCCGCCGCATGCGACTCGAGCGCCAACCGCAGCTCGCAGCTTTCCCGAAACGTTTTCAGGTCCATCTTCTTCACGCTCGCTCCGACGCGCGGCTGAATCGTCACCAAACCGTCTGCTTCCAACTGCCTCAGCGCATCGCGGATCGGCGTGCGACTGACGCCGATTTCCGGCGCCAGCACATTGGTCATGAGCGCCTGACCCGGCGCGTAGTCGCCGCCCAGGATGCGCTTTCGCAGATAGTCGTAAGCGATATCGGAGTTGACGTTCTTCATTCGCAAGCGCGCGGGGCAGACAGATCGACCGCTGTATGGGCGTGTATACATTTCATATCCAAGTCAAATAATTTCTCCATTTTCACCTTCGCGCGGCCGGAAACTATCCGGAAGAAACCCGCTCCTTAGAGCAAAAGTGACTCCTCTCCCAACACGAACCACGCGAAATCCGTGGCCAAGCGCGAAAGGCATCCGTGTATACATTCCAATTGACGCGCCAGCCGAGCGACTCAAACGTCAGCCCCGTCGGACATGTCGAAACACTCCACCTTGATCATTGGCTGCGGCAGCATCGGCGAGCGTCACCTTCGGTGTTTTCTCTCCACTAAGCGCACTCAGTTGACTGCCGCCGACACCTCGCCCGCCACGCTGACCCGCATCGCCGGAACCTACGGCGTGTCCACGGTCGCCAACTGGCGCGCAGAAATTCAACGCGGCGTGCACGACGTCGTGGTGATCTGCACGCCCGCGTCGTTGCATGTCGAGATGGCGACGTTCGCGCTGGCCCACGGGTCGCACGTGTTGATTGAAAAGCCGCTTTCGCAATCCCTCGCTGGGATTGCCGAACTCCTCGCCGCACGCGATCGGGCGCAACGCCAGGTGGCGCTCGCTTATGTTTTTCACACCTTTCCGGCATTGAGGGACGCCGGCACTTTCGTCCGCGCGAATCCCTTCGGCCCCATTCTGCAAGCGGTCGTGGTGGCCGGCCAGCCCTTTCACCGGCTGCGTCCTGCCTACGCGAATACCTACTACCGCGATCGGAAAACCGGCGGCGGCGCGATTCAGGATGCGCTCACGCACTCGGCGAACTGGATCGAAAGTGTGCTCGGCCCGACGGAGAGTGTGATCTGCGACTGCGCTCATCTCGCTCTGCCCGGCGTCGAGGTGGAAGACACTGTCCACATCAGCGCGCGGCACGCCGCAGCGCACTGCAGCTACGCGCTCAATCAATTTCAGGCCCCGAACGAAACGATCATCCAGCTCAACGCCGCACAGGGCAGCGTCCGCATCGAACTTCACCGCCAACGCTGGGGCACCTTCACCCCCGACTCCATCGACTGGGATTGGCGCCCGCCCGTTGCCGTCGAACGCGACGGACACTTCACCGCCCAAGCCAACGCGTTCCTGGATCAAGTCGAAGGACGCTCCCCGGCGCTGTGTTCGCTCGAAGCCGGAATTCAAACGCTGCGCTTCAATCTCGCGGCGCTCGCTTCCGCGGAAAGCGGCGCGCGCGTTTCGTGCGCCAGTCTCTCATGATCCCCGCCGATTCCCGTCCCGTCCCATCGTCCGCAACTCCGCCTCCGCTCCGCCTCGCGATGCTCGGCATGATCGACGGCAACGGGCACCCGTGGTCGTGGTCCGCCATCGTCAACGGCTACGATCGCGAGAAGATGGCGGCCTGCCCCTACCCCGTCATTCCGCTCTACATGAACGCGCGGCCCGCCGGCTCCGTCGGCATCGCCCACGCCCGCGTCACGCATCTGTGGACCGATCGCCCGGAAGAGGCCGCACCCGTCGCCGCTGCGGCGTTGATCCCAAACATCGTCGCGCGTCCGCAAGACGTCATCGGTCACGTCGACGCGGTGTTAATCGCCACAGACGACGGCTTCGACCACGTGGAGCGCGCGCGGCCCTTCGTCGAAGCGGGTTTGCCTGTTTTCGTAGACAAACCACTCGCGCTCACGATCGACGATTTGCGCACGTTCATCGCCTGGCGAAAAGCCGGCGCGCGCATCCTCTCGTCGAGCGGGCTCCGCTACGCCCCGGAGCTCGATCCGCTCCTCGCCGACCTCTCTTCGCTCGGCGCGCTCCGCTGGATTGCCGCGGTGAGCTGCAAGACGTGGGAGCGCTACGGCATTCATTTGCTCGAGCCCGTCTTTTGCCTGCTCGGGAGCGGGTTTGTTTCGGTCCGGCTCGAAGCGAGTCCGGGCCTGGAAATCGCCCACTTGGTCCACGCCAGCGGTGTCGAGGTCACCTTGCCCGTCATCAAAGACGGCGGCGCGACGTTCGGCACGATGCATCTCTGCGGCACCGCGGGGCAGACGCATTTCAAATTCGGCGACACTTACACCGGCTTTCGCCGCCAACTCGTGAGCTTCATCGACGCCGTCCGCTCGGGCGCCGACCCGTATCCTTTTTCCGAGACAGTGGAATTAATGTGTGTCCTGATCGCCGGAATCCTTAGCAAACAGCAAGGTGGCCGCCGGGTGCTGATCTCCGAAATCCAATCGCAACTTCCCTCATGACCCTCCGTCCCAGTCGCGTCCTGCGGCGCCTCCGCGCCGGCGAGATGTCCACCGTGCTCAAGCTCAATCTCAGCGACCCGCGGGTCGTAGAGATCGCCGGCCTTTCGGGCGTCGATGCCGTCTGGCTCTGCACGGAGCACGTCCCGAACGACTGGCTCGGCCTGGAAAACCAGATCCGGGCGGCGCGCATCCATAACCTGGACACGCTCGTCCGCGTCGGCCGCGGCAGCTACAGCGATTACATCCGTCCGCTCGAGGCCGATGCCACCGGCATCATCGTTCCGCACGTCGCCAACGCCGACGAAGCGCGCCAGATCGTAGAATGGGTGCGGTTTCACCCTCACGGCAAACGCGCCCTGGATGGCGGCAACGTCGACGGCCAGTTCTGCTTTGTGCCGATGGACCAGTATCTCACGCACTCGAACACGGAGCGTATCGTGATTCTCCAAATCGAATCGCCCGAAGCCCTGGAACACGTGGAGGCCATCGCTGCGGTGCCTGGTTTCGATCTACTGCTCTTCGGACCCGGCGATTTCAGCCACCGGATCGGAAAGGCCGGCCAGCTCGACCATCCCCAGGTCGTCGCCGCCCGAAAACGCGTCGCCACCGCTGCGCGCGCTCACGGTAAATATGCCATGACCGCCGGCCTCATTGCGCCGTTCGGCCAACTCGTCGACGAAGGCTACCGGCTCTTTAACATCGGCGCCGACGTCGTGGGCCTCGGGAGCTACGTGAAACAGCGGCTCGAGCTCGTGCAGAAGGAAATCTCCGCGCTGCCTCCGCCGTCGTCGGCGTCGCCCGCCGGTCGTTCGCCTTATGCCTGATCTCAGCCCCTTTTCGCTCCAGGGAAAAGTCGTCATCCAATTCGGCGGCTCGGGACTTCTGGGCCGCGCGCTTGTGGCCTCGCTCGCAGTGGCTGACGCGACGCTGATCGTCGCTTCGCGCAATCCCGGCGTGCTCACGGCCGCCGTAGCGGCGGCCACGAACGCCGGCCGGCGTGTGCATCTGGAAACAGTCGATCTCCTCGACGAGGAGTCGATCCAGTTGCTCGTCGCCCGCGTCGCCGAAAAGCACGGCCCACTTCACGGCATGGTTTACAATGCCGTCACGCGCACCATGACCGGGATGGACGATCCACTCGCCAAGTGGCAAGAGTCGATGCGCGTCAATGCCACCGGTTTCTTCGCCGCCGCTCGCGCCTGCGGCAACGCCATGGCGGGCGCCGGCCGCGGCAGTATCGTCAACATCTCTTCGCAAATGGGCACGATCGGCCCGAACTATTACCTCTACGAGGGAACCGGCACGACGGTCGCGCCCGACTACTTTTTCCACAAAGGAGGCATGACCAACCTGACCCGGTATCTGGCTTCTCACTACGGCAGCAAGGGCGTCCGCGTGAACGTAGTTTCGCCAGGAGGCATCTACAATCCCGCGAAGCCGCAGGCGGCTGACTTTCTCACGCGCTACGGCAAAATGACGATGCTCGGGCGTATGGCCGAGGCGCGCGAGATCGGCGGCGCGGTGGTGTTTCTGCTCAGCGATGCGTCCAGTTACATCACCGGCGCCAATCTTCCGGTCGACGGCGGCTACACCGCGAAGTAAACGCACGGCACTATAGTGCACTACGCCAAGAACGACGGCGAGCTCGCTCAGGCGAAGTGGAGATACAGCATCATGATCCAGGACAACCTAGGCGATGTGGGCGTGATCGATCCTGAGTTTGAAAACGACGCCACGTAGGCGTGATCAGAGAGGCTTTGAATTCGTGGCGGTTTTGATCCGTGGAATTCCCGCGAAATCGAGCGCAACGGTCGTCGTCACGGACATCCGCGGAGCGCGCCAGATGCGCTCGAATTGCGAGCGTAAGTGTCTGTCCAGCTCGGTAGCGGCGCGTCCCGAATCGTTGAATCCACAACCGAATTCGCTTCCGGTGGCTGCCATGCCTCCTCCCCTTCCCGATGATGCTCGCTGGTTCGCCGCCGAGGTGCAACCGCACCATTCGGCGCTGCAAGCGTGGCTGCGCGCCAAGTTTCCCGGTGCTCAGCGAAGTCGACATCGTGCAGGAGATCTACTCGCGGCTGCTCCAACTCCCCGCGCGCGATCGCCCGCTTGGATCTTGCCGCGATGAGCTACGATCCGGCATTTCCCGTCTCCGGCATCGATCAGCAAGCCATCGTCCTCGCGACGACCCCCGTCGACCATCTTGTCGCGCAAATCAATCGGCAGGAGCGCGGAGTCCCGAATCAGCCCATCGTCAGCATGGTCGCGTGCAAATGGATCCCGGCAAAGCCGCAGCCGGCCGGTGCGCGCGCCCGCGCGCAGTTTTTGGCGGAGGTCGGCCAAGCGTTGTTGCCGCGGAAACGGGTCCATTATCCGCGGCTTTTCCGATGATGCGTCGAGGGAGGTTCCGGCACCAAGCGAGCGGGCTCCTCCAGAATAGCGAGAATTGTGCGCGCGCAGAAAACGCGGTCCCGCTTGCCGTCCCCGACTTTGGCCAAGACGCCACCGGCCTCCAGTGCGACAATGGCGCGCATCAC